>JAQVXF010000195.1 GCA_028709355.1 Syntrophomonas sp. | reverse complement strand
GCCCAAGGTATGAAACGATATCCTTTTCAATTTTCTCTTCCAATCTTTGTTGTAACTGTACTAAAACAGGCAGGGCGAGTTGGGGCCTGTGTCGGGCTCATCCCCATCGCCCTTTCAGCGGCGACGGGCAGCCACACCGATCCAATCAACATCCTGCAGAACCTGCTCGATTTCAAAACCGTTATCTTGCAGAGCCTTTTTAACAGATGGCCAGCGGCTATCGACGATGCCGGAGCCGAATAAATAGCCACCCCTGTCGAGTACTGGCGCCACCGCTGGAATGAGTTCCACCACTACTTCGGCGGTAATGTTGGCCAGCACCATATCGGCGTGCTGCCCGCGGACACTTTCTACAATGTCGCCCGCCTGCACTGCAATCCGGTCTGACAGTCCATTGAGTTCTACATTTTCCTGGGCTATCCGCACCGCCAGCTCATCTATGTCCATCGCGAATACCCTATCCGCCCCTAATTTGACCGCTGCTATCGATAGTATCCCGGAACCGCAGCCAGCATCGACCACCCTTTCCCCGCCGCGGACATATTGGTCCAGAAAGCGGAGGCAAAAACGGGTTGAGGCATGGATGCCAGTACCGAAAGCCATACCCGGGTCGATATTTACTACAATTTCGCCTTCCTGGGCGTAATACTGCTCCCAGGAAGGTTTTATCACCACCCGGTCACCGATCTTGAACGTGTGATAATACTTCTTCCAGTTCTCTTCCCAATCCTCATTGCTCAGATCATCTATGAAAACTGAACACTTCACCTGGAAATTGGCTTCCACCGCTTCGATTGAGCGGGTGAAAGCTTCGGCAACATCCCGGTCTTCAGGAAAATAGGCCTTCACCACCACGAACTCGTGATTCAGAAAATCCTCCGAGACCGATTCCGGCTTCCATTTCTCACTTACATATTTGCGGGCTGCCTGCGGGTCTTCGATCACCACTCCCCCCGAACCCATGCTGTGAAATATGCCCGCCACCGCCTCCACGCAGACTCCTTCGGTCAACACACTGAACTCTTTCCAATTCATAAGTCCGACTCCCTAACCCATCGCATCCTTCAATTTATCGAACAGGCCTTTCTTGGATTCCTTGTCCTCACCTTCGTTGAAAAGGGAAGCCAACAACTCCTTCTGCCTTTTGTTGAGGCGGGTGGGTATCTTAACATTTATCCGCACTTTCAAATCCCCATTGCGATGTCCCTGCAGATGGGGTATGCCCTTATTCTTAACCGTCAGCACTTCACCCGGTTGGGTTCCTTCCGGGATATGCAGCAGGTGACTGTCGCCCCTCAGCAGAGGTACCTCCACTTCGGCACCTAAAGAAGCCTGGACCACATTTATGTCCAGGTCACACAGCAGGGTATAACGATCGCGCTTGAAGCGGGCGTGATTCTTGACCACCACTACGATATAGAGATCGCCCGGAGGTCCGCCCATAGCCCCTTCTTCACCCTCGGCCTGTATCCTCAACCTAGCCCCGGTATCTATCCCCGCGGGGATGCGCACATTTATGGCCCGCTTCCGTTTGACCTTACCCCGCCCTTTACATGCGCTGCAAGGTTTTTCAATGATTTTGCCTTCCCCTCCGCACCGGTTGCAGGTGTGCGTCGTCTCAAAACGCCCGAAAGGAGTATTCTGCACTGAGCGCATCCTGCCGCTGCCCTTGCACTGGGGGCAGGTGCTGGTATCGGTGCCCGGTTCAGCACCCGTACCCTCGCATTTTTCACAACTCTCCACCCGGACTATTTCCATCTCTTTCTCAGCGCCGAAGACAGCCTCCTCGAAGCTGATATCTAGTCTCACTTCCCGATCAGCACCGCGCTGGGGGCCACTGCGTCGCTGTCCGCCCATACCACCGAAGAACATGTCGAATATATCGCCGAATCCACCCATCCCGCCGAAATCAGCCCCACCGAAGCCTCCCCCCATGCGATTGGGATCGAAAGCGTCATGCCCGTATTGGTCATAAGCCGCTCTCTTCTGAGGGTCACTTAGGACTTCGTAGGCCTCTGCAACCTCCTTGAATTTCTCGGCCGCATCAGCATCCTCTTTATTGACGTCGGGATGGAATTGCTTGGCTTTTTGCCGGTAAGCCTTCTTAATGTCCTCGGGTGCCGCGGATCGGGTCAACCCTAAAACTTCATAGTAGTCTCGCTTGGAGGCCATTTCCCCCCACCTTCCTGACAAGCCTCACCTATTTGCCTTCCTTGTCATCTTCCGAGATGTTATAGTCGGCATCGATTATATCCTCTTCGGCTCCGCTGGGGCCGCCTGGCTCAGGTCCGGCCTGCTGATACATCTTGCTGGTGAACGCATACATGGCTTTGGTTAATTCTTCGGTCTGGCGTTCGATTTCTGCTATATCATCACCAGCCAAGGCCTTCTGCAAATCTTCTTTGGCGTTGTTGACTGCGGACCGGTCGGCTTCGTCTATCTTATCTTCAAACTCTTTCAGATTTTTGTCAACTTGATATATTATACTATCGGCGGCGTTCCTGGCCTCTATCTCTTTGAAGCGTTTACTGTCCTCTTCGGCGAATCTCTCAGCATCTTTGATCATCTGCTCGATCTCATCGTCTTTCAAACCGCTAGAGGAAGTGATGGTTATCTTCTGCTCCTTGTTAGTAGCCATGTCCTTGGCGGTGACATTGACGATGCCGTTGACGTCGATATCGAATTTCACCTCGATCTGGGGTACTCCCCGGGGCGCCGAGGGGATACCGGTCAGCTGGAACCGACCCAAGGTGACGTTGTGCTGAGCCAGCTTTCTTTCCCCTTGCAGGACGTGAATATCGACTGACGGCTGGTTGTCAGCAGCAGTCGTGAACACCTGGCTCTTGGAAACCGGGATGGTGGTATTGCGGTCGATAATCTTGGTGAAGACCGCCCCAAGGGTCTCGATCCCCAGTGACAAGGGGGTGACGTCAAGGAGGACCACGTCGGTCACGTCACCAGTCAGGACCCCCGCCTGGATGGCGGCCCCCAGTCCTACTACCTCGTCAGGATTGATGCCTTTGAAAGGGTCCTGGCCGGTGAAAGCCTTGACCGCATCCTGGACCGCCGGCACCCGGGTAGATCCACCCACCAAAATTACCTTGTCGAGATCAGACACCTTGAGGTTAGCGTCCTTCATGGCCTGCTTCATGGGACCCACCGTTTTCTCCACCAGGTCGGCGGTCATCTCATTGAACCGGGCCCGGGTAAGGGTCCTCTCAAGATGCAAGGGGCCATCCTGGGTAGCGGTTATATAAGGTATGTTTATGTCCACACTCATCAGGCTGGATAATTCATGTTTGGCCTTT
>JAQVXF010000194.1 GCA_028709355.1 Syntrophomonas sp. | reverse complement strand
TGCTATACCTGAGCGAACTCAATGCAGTTTTGCGTGATCGTGAAAATACCATCGGTCTGGAGAAGGAAGGTCTGAGCAAGGACTTGATCCAAACTCTCCATACCAAGTTGGTGATGAACCAGCACTCCCTGGATGTCAACCGGGAGTTGGAAAACGATGTCGAAAAGCTGGCGACCGGTTTTGCCAAACTGGTAACCGATAAAAAGCTGATCAGAGATGGTCTGAAGAGGTTGGAATCTATGCTGAAGGGGGCAGAGCGGCAATTTCTCAATGAACCCGCTATGGGTTTGGATAAGGCGGCAGTGGATGTAATTTTGGCTCCCTACCATAATCGGACCCAAAACCTGCATCAACTTTTCGAGGAGCTCAAAACCGTGGAGCAAAATTATCAATCAGCCATCGAGGTGGTGCAAAGCAAGACCCAGGTGATAAATAGCCGCACCAACATGGAAACCCAGGAGCAGATCCGTGAGTTGTTGAATATCAACGTCGAAATGCAGAAACAAGGACTGGTCTTTCAATACGCGGCTGGACTGATCGAATTCATAATCCTGGCCTATTATAGCCTCTCTATCTGGACCAATGTATCACCGGTCGCAGCCGCGGTCATTCCCGGCTGGGTCAAGCTGGTGTTCGTCTTCGTATTCTCGGGCACCACGGTGGTAGCCACCCATTATCTGGCCGAATTCCTGCAGGGTGATGCCCATGTGCGCCGCAAACTCTTCATAGTAGGCTTGGTTCTGGTTCTAATCCTGCTGGTCATCCTGGTCGGTACCTGGTCCGCCAACCTGACACCGGGAATCCAACCGACCGCGCCCGCACACTGATCAGTCCAACAGAGAGAGAGCTTTGAGCCTCTCTTTCAGTTTCTTCAGGTGTCCCGCCTCTTCCCGGGCAATCTGTTCCAGTATCAAGCGGGTCTCTGGATCTGAGACCTCCTTGGCCATATCGGCGTAGCGGTCCATGGCATTTTTTTCAGCATCGATCGACAACTGCAGGGCCTCTTTTAAAGAAATGGTCATAAAAATCATCCTCCATCCTATATTTTTTCATAGGCTACTAAATCAATAACATTATACCAGCAAATATCGCTCAGAATGAGCCTTGCACAGGAAGCACATCATCCCTCCGATGAACTATCCTTTAAGACATCACTTATTACCAGACCATCGCTTATCTCCACTACCCGATCACCCCGCTGGGCCAATTCGCGGTCATGGGTCACCATTATCATGCTGGTACAGTATTGGCCATTCATCTCCCGCAGCAGATTGAATACGTTTTCGGTATTGGCGGTGTCCAGATTGCCGGTGGGCTCGTCCGCCAGGATGATGCGGGGCTGGTTGATCAAGGCCCGGGCTACCGCTACCCGTTGCTGCTCGCCGCCCGAAATGGCATTGGCCCGGTTGTCGCGGCGGTGACTGAGACCCACCCGGTCGAGCAACTCCATGGCCCGCTTTTCCATGGCCGGGGTAACCTGCCCAGCATAGATAAGGTAAGGGATAAGTACGTTCTCCAAAACCGTAAACTGGGGCAGCAGGAAATGGAACTGGAATATGAAACCCAAAGTGCGGTTGCGAAACAGGGCCAGCTCATCGTCATTGAGATCACTCAGATCGGTACCGTCAATGACCACCTTGCCGGCGGTAGCCCTGTCCAGGGCCCCGATGAGATTAAGCAGGGTGCTCTTGCCGGAACCCGATGCGCCGATGAGAGCAGTAAATTCTCCACATTCAAAATCCAGGTTGATACCTTTTAAGACCCTGGTGCGCGCTTCACCCTCTCCATAGTCCTTGACCAGATCGGTGATCTGGATCAAACCGTTATCCATTGCGTATCACCTCGATCGGATTTATCCGGGACACTTTGCGGGCCGGCAAGTAAGCTGACAGGGTTGCCGCCAGGATAGTGGTGGTAATTATGACTGCTGTAGTGACTGGCTTGAGCAGGAGATTATAACTCTGCTGGGCGAAAACTACAAACGCCTGGCTCATAGCCAGGCCCAAGCCAATTCCCACCAGCGTACCCAGGCTCCCCAAGACCAATCCCTGGAACATGAACACCCGAGATACACTGGAAGTGCGGATACCTATGGCCTTGAGTATACCGATCTCTTTTGATTTCTGCACGGCACTGATAGCCAAGACCGAAGCTACCCCCAGAGTGACCGCCAGCAGTACAAAGAACTGGATGGTATAACTCGAACTGCTCTGGCTGCTGAGGGCGGACAGCAGGGAGGCATTGCTTTCCTGCCAACTCTCCACCTTGAGGTCGGGCAGACGGGCAGCCCATTCACGGGCCAGCAATTCCGCGTCCAATACAGAGTATACCTGCAGCTCGAAAGTGCTGATCCGGTCCCCGGTACCCAGCAGGGCCGCTACCCGCCGCTGATCCATCACCAGCCAACGCTGGTTGATAGCCGCTACCCCCAGGTCGAACACGCCGTCCACCATAATAATCAGGGGATCCCGGCCCGGGAGTTCCAACTGGATGGGATCGCCGGCACCGATACCCAGGTCCTCGGCCAGGCTCTTGCCGATCAGCACTGCTCCATCCGGGGCACTGCGGTTGCCGGCAATGATTGAGTTGTTGATGTCATAGATGCGGTTGGCCTGCTCCAGGTCGAAACCTCTCAGCAATATGGCTCGGCTGACCTGTCCGCGTCTGATCAGGCCAGAGCCGTCTACCACTGGCAGTACCGTCTCGATACGCTCATCAGCCCTGAGCGCGGTGGCCACGTTGCGCCAATCGACGATGGGGCGCAAGGTCTTTTGGGTGGCATCCAGGAGCAGGGTCCGGTTGCCGTTTACATCGGAAGCAGCGTCAGCGGCCGCATTCTCAGCGTTACTGATCACTATATGGGGTGATCGTCCGACCGTCTTCTGGATGAGATCGGCCTGCAGACCGTCGATCAAAGCGCTTAGGAAAACCATCACCGCCACTCCGATAGCGATGCCCATGATTATCAGGAATGACTGGGCCCGGTTTTCCGCCAGGAAACGACGGGCCAGGCTCATCTCAAAAAATACCCGTCTCTTCATATCTATCTCTTTTCCAGGCGCGGTGATATGCTTTGCCCCTCCTGTAATCCCGAGGGTTCCAGGATCATGTCACCTTGTTGCAGCCCCCCGGTGATCACCACCCCGTCCGCGGTCCTGGTGCCCACCTGCACCGCAGAGAAATGGGCCCGGGTGCCATCAACCAGCCAGACCCCATTGACGCCGCCTTCTGCAGTCAGGTACGCTTCAGGTACAATTACCGCCTTTGACTGCACCGGTCCATAGAGCTGCACCGAGAGCAACTGTCCGGGTGAAAGCGG
>JAQVXF010000193.1 GCA_028709355.1 Syntrophomonas sp. | reverse complement strand
GGTGACACCCTAAAAGTCAAACAGTCATGATCCTCGATAACTGCTGCTAGGGAGACCCCCCCCCCAGCGTTCACCGACCCTGCCGCACTTTTTAGCGGCCCCCATAGCTGGAACCGCCGCCGCCTCCCCCGCCGCCGCCGGAAAATCCTCCCCCTCCGCCGGAGCCCGAGGAGGACTTGCTGACCGCCTTCTGGGCGCTGGTCAGGGCCCGGTCGATGGCTGAGTCGATGCTGTTGAAGGAATTGTCCAGGGCGTTCATGCCGGTGTAGGTGGTGCCGTAATTCATCCAGCCGTAGCCGAAGCGATGGTCGCCCTCCTGCAGATTGGGGAATACCACCTGCAGCTGTTTGATGACCTCTTTGGCCACCCCCAGGGTGACCGCATAAACCAGGTAGTGTTCCCAGATGATCAGGCTGGGTATCTCATGCCGCTCCATCTCCGAAAAATGTTCCAGGAATCGTTGGAAAGCGCGCCAGCGCACGTAGTCTTCCTGTCCGCTGCGGGAGCGCCGTTTGAACAGATGGGGTATGAACAGGAACAGAGTCCCGGCCACGATCATCGACCAACCGAGGATACTGCCCTTGGCGGCCAGCATACTGCCCAGCACGAACAGCCCCAGCCCTCCCAGCACGCTCAGCAGGGGCATCCGCCCTTTGTCATCGAAGAATTGCAGTTCCTCCCCCCGGGCCCGTACCGTGGATGTCCATTCCTGCCAGAAGCTATAGAAGGATGGCCCATTTTTCTTGGCATACTGCTCGATATCGGTCAGGTAGAGGTAGCCCTTGTCCCCGCCCGCATCCTCGCGCAGGAAGTCCAGCACCTGCTGTTCGTGGGGGCGCAGCACCGCATCCTCAGGGCGGCGCAGGGAAGTGGCCGCTGGCGGTTCCAGCAGGGTGAGGCGATAGGTGCTGACCTCTTTGCTGCCCAGCAGCCGCTTGACCTCCACCATCTCCTCGTCCAAGCGCAGGAAACGGCGCCGGGCCAGGTCCATGATAGTGGCGGTCAGATCCCGGGACTGCATCTTTTTATAGTTCCATAAAACGCTCAGTTCGGCGGGACTGTAGTCAGCGGGCAGGTCCCGGTAATAATCCCCGCTGAAACTAGCCCGGTACTTGCGTCCGAAACGATTCCACAGCATGAACAGGCCAGCCAGGGCGGCGGCGAGTATGCCGGCTCCCCCAGCCAATTCACCCCGGGCTTTGAGGCGCTCCTGGTTGGCCTCCTGGGCCCAATCCTCTTCCTCGGCCAGAATGGGGGCCAGGGCGGGCTTGCCGGTTTGGACTGTCTTAGGGGCATTGGGGAACAGGGCGGTGGGCATCACCACCCGGCCTTCCACGAAAGTATAGGGGGCCAGATCCGACACCTTCCACACTACCCGGTCGGCCCCGGCAAATTCCACCTCGCCGGTCAGGGGCCCATGGCCCCAGATGCGGATGTCTTCACCTTGTTTATATTTCTCCGCCCCGGCCGGCAGTTTGAGGTTTACCTGCACCGAGCCGATCTGGTTGCCGTTGGCTTCCCCGATGAATTTACGGTACAGTTCGGCCACGTCCTGGTGGACCTTGACCGCATTCAGCACCCGGTAGGAGACGTCGAAGGTGCGAGTCTCATCCTGGGCCGAGATGCTCCAATCGATGGTGAACTGGCTGCCTTCGTTCTTGACCAGATAGGTGCCCGGCGGTCCGTATTGACTGCCGGGGTTGAAGGTATAAGCCTTGCCCTTCTCCTGCACCGCCGCTTCCACGATGGGAGTGTCCCCCTGGGGGATCTTGATATAGAAGCCGTTCCACTGCCCGGAAAATTTGATGGTCAACCGCTCCGTGACCTTCAGGGAGGCATCCGGCAGCACCTGGGCATCGATGACCACCTGCTGCATACTGAGGGTGCGGGCCTGAGCGCTGTCGGGGGCGGCGGTCAGAACCAGCAGCATGGCCAAGAGCAGTCCCAGCCAGGCCATCTTAGTCCGGCCAGGGTTAATTTTCATTTGCATAAAGGCCACTCCTTTAAAAATTGACCGTGACCCGCTCCCGGGCTTCGGTTTCTCCCTGCAGGGTGAAATAATCAGCCATCTGAAATCCCAGCATGCCGGCCACCAGATTGTTGGGGAAGACCTCGATCTTGGTATTGAACTTCTGTACCGTATCGTTGAAGAACTGGCGGGCAAAAGCGATCTTGCTCTCGGTATCACTAAGTTCCGCCTGCAGCTGCAGGAAGTTGGCGTTGGCTTTCAGGTCCGGATAGGCTTCGGCCACCGCGAACAGAGTTTTCAGAGCCCCGCTCAACATGTTCTCAGCCTGGGCCTGGTCCTTGACATTGCTGGCGGCCATGGCCATATTGCGGGCCTGGGTCACCTTCTCCAGGGTCTCCCGCTCATGCTGGGCATAACCCTTGACGGTATTGACCAGATTGGGGATCAGGTCATAGCGGCGCTTCAACTGCACGTCCACCTGGGCCCAGGCGTTCTGTACCCTCTGCCGCAACTGCACCAGGCCGTTGTAGGTCACCACCAGGAATCCGGCCAGGGCTACCACCAATACTCCCAGCGCATACAAACCACCCATCTCATTACCTCCCTCATTATTGTTGTCATCAGTATATCACTCTATTCCCCGCCCCTTTGCGTTTCGGCCTACTGCCGATCGCGGGGCTGGGAATGGCAACCGGATATGAATGTGTTTACATGAACATGGAAAATCCCTCTATCTCGCGCGGTTGCTGGTTTATCTCCACTCCGCCGGCCTGGATAGCGGCCAGCACCCGATCGAAATTATTGATGATGATGCCCCCGTTTTGATCGGTGAACCAGATGTAACGGGGCCGGTCGCTTCCCTTGCATATCTCCAGGCCCCCATAGTCAGCGGTGGCCGCCAGAATAGCGCTGCCGGCCGGTTGGGTGGAGGTGCGGCCTCCCAGCAGGGCCAGAAAGGCACTGCCCAGCATCAGCTTGCGGAACCAGCCCGGATTGCGCAGGGAAACGATATTGACGGCGGTCATGTCACTGAACCGGCTTTCCTTCATACCTCTGAAACTGATCTCCTGTACCGCCGCCGGGGTCAACTGGATGAAGTAGGAGGCATACCAGGCATTGTAATAGAGCATGATCAGGCAGATGAGGGCCAGCAGCCACATGAACAGGGTGATGGGCCACAGCCCTGTGATGGCCTGCAGGGTGCCGCCATTGATAACGAAGGGCAAGCCGTAAAAAGGCAGCAACAGGATCAGCGCGGCCAGGTCACCGGCCATCATGCTGCTGGTGGTATAGGCGATGTCCTGCTCGGATTTGCGGCGCCGGGGCAGGAATATGTATAATAGCAGGCCCACCG
>JAQVXF010000192.1 GCA_028709355.1 Syntrophomonas sp. | reverse complement strand
AATTTCCACTCGCTCCTGGGCAAAAAAGCGGAAAGCCGCCGCGGTCAGCACCTCGAACTCGGTGGGATGCTCCTCCCCCCCTTGCAGCATGGCCTGGATATGGCTATCGATCTCGTCCAGGATAACGTCCAGCCGACCAGCTTTGATCTCCGCTCCGTCGATGGTAATCCTCTCCAGGTAGGAATGCAGATGGGGCGATATAAATCGCCCCACTCGATAGCCGGCCTGGCTCAATACTCCAGCAATGATCAAAGAAGTAGAGCCTTTACCGTTGGTCCCGGCGATATGCACACACTGCAGATGCCGCTGGGGATTTCCCATAACGGCCAGCAAGCGGCTGATCCTCTCCAGGCCCGGTCGGCTGCCGAACCGAGTGAGGTTGTGCAATCGCTCCTCTATTCGGCTGTAAGTATCTGCACTCGTTGCAGTAAACCTTCTCTCCGCTGACCAGCTTCTTCTGCCCGAGCCCGCTCCTTCTCCACAACCTCCGGCGGGGCCTTGGCCAGGAATCCCGGGTTGTTGAGTTTGGCTTCGGTTTTGGCTATTTCCTGGTCGA
Source organism: Syntrophomonas sp. (assembly GCA_028709355.1). Classification (GTDB taxonomy): domain Bacteria; phylum Bacillota; class Syntrophomonadia; order Syntrophomonadales; family Syntrophomonadaceae; genus PHAA01. The sequence goes on along the minus strand of JAQVXF010000192.1, from coordinate 2,774 downwards.
TGTTCCTCAGCTCTTTCTCCAACCGGCCTACTTCTTTATGGATATCAATGATGCCCTCCAGGGGCACATAGAACTCAGCGAATGGCAGCAAGGCCGACACTGCCTGGCGCGGCGCCTCCTCCAACCTGTCCACAATGGCGAGCTCACCTACCCGGGCCAGGTCTTGTACATACCCGCCGTTGGCCCTGAACAAATCCGCTACTCCGCTTTCAGGGGCGGCAACGATGACCTTGATAGCAGTACCATGGCTGAGATTGAAATCCGCGCGGATATTGCGGATCGCCCGGATAGCGGCCATCAGCAACTGCATCTGCTCGATGGCGTCAGTATCGATGCGGTCGGGGTCCGCCTGGGGCCATGCCTCCAGCATGATGGTAGGCCCGTGGCCCGGCAGGTTCTGGTAAATCTCCTCGGTTATAAAGGGCATGAATGGATGCAGCAGCTTCACAATCTCCATCAGTACCGCATGCAGCACCGTCTGCACCACTACCCGGTCCCGCGGCTGGCTGGGACTAAAAAGCCGTGGTTTGGCCAGTTCGATGTACCAATCGCAGAATTCATCCCAGATGAAATCGTATATGCGGCGGGCCGCCTCCCCCAATTCGTAATCTGCCAGCAGACTGGTGATCTCGGCGATCTTTAGCTGGAGGCGGCCATAGATCCAGCGATCGGCCAGACTAAGTTCATCACGGCCTACTTCCACCGGGCTGTAATCCTCCAGGTTCATGAGCACGAAGCGGGCTGCATTCCATATCTTGTTGGCAAAATTGCGGGTGTTCTCAACTTTATCCCATTGAAAACGAATATCGTTGCCCGGGGTCACCCCGGTTATCATGGAGAAACGCAGGGTATCCGCCCCGTATTTCTCGATCACTTCCAGGGGGTCGACCCCATTGCCCAATGACTTGCTCATCTTGCGGCCCAGGGCATCCAGGATCAGGCCATGGATATTGACCTGCCGGAAAGGCACCTGCCCGGTATGCTCGATACCGGAGAATATCATCCGGGCCACCCAAAAGAAGATAATGTCGCGCCCGGTCACCAACACACTGGTGGGATAGAAATGGCGCATATCATCGCTGTCATCAGGCCAGCCCAAGGTGGAAAAGGGCCACAAGGCGCTGGAAAACCAGGTGTCCAGTACATCCTCGTCCTGTACAAGCTGGCTGGAAGCACAACTGGGACAGGCCACCGGGTCTTGCCGGCTGCAGATGATCTCGCCGCACTCCTGACAATACCAGACCGGGATCCGGTGCCCCCACCACAGCTGCCGGGAAATACACCAGTCGCGGATATTCTCCATCCAATTGGTATATACGCGGGTGAATCTCTCCGGGATAAACTGGATCTCCCCGTTGACCACCTTCTCGATGGCCGGTTGGGCCAACGGCTTCATCTTGACGAACCATTGCAGCGAGACCATGGGTTCCACGATGGTATCGCAGCGCTGACAGTGGCCCAGGGCATGCTGGTGATCCTCCACCTGGAGCAGGTAGCCCCCAGCCTCCAGATCTTTGACTACCTGCCGGCGGGCCTCGTACCGGTCCAAGCCGGCATAAGGCCCGGCGTTCTCATTCATATGGGCATCCGGGCTCATCACGTTGACCAGCTCCAGGTCATGGCGCAAGCCCATCTCGAAGTCGTTGGGATCATGGGCGGGGGTCACTTTTACTGCCCCAGTGCCGAATTCCCGGTCAACATAAGGATCGGCGAAGATAGGTATGATCCGGCCCACCAGCGGCAAAACCACCTGCTGGCCCACCAGTGGGCGATAGCGTTCATCTTCGGGATGGACCGCCACTCCGGTATCACCCAGCATGGTCTCCGGTCGGGTAGTAGCCACAATTACAAACTGGTCGGAGTCCTGGAGCGGGTATTTGATATGCCAGAGATGCCCGTCACTGTCGGCATGTTCCACTTCGATATCGGAAATGGCGGTGAGACAGCGGGGACACCAGTTGATAATATAATCTCCCCGGTAGATGAGCCCCTTTTCATAGAGGCGTACGAAAACCTCCCGCACTGCCCGGGAACACCCTTCGTCCATGGTGAAACGCTCCCGGCTCCAGTCGCAGGAAGAACCGAGCAGGCTGAGCTGCTGGGTAATCCGATCCCCGTACAGACGTTTCCATTCCCAGACTCGTTCCAGGAATCCCTCCCGGCCCAGATCATATTTACTGATACCCTCAGCTGCCAGGCTCTCCTCCACCCGGGCCTGGGTAGCTATGCCGGCATGGTCGGTGCCGGGCAGCCACAAGGTATTGTATCCCTGCATGCGGCGCCAGCGGGTCAATATATCCTGGATGGTGTTGTCCAGAGCATGGCCGAGATGCAGTTGCCCGGTCACATTGGGGGGCGGCATCACTATGGAGAAATGGGGCTGGCTGAGATCACCGCTGGGGACGAAAAAATTCCCCTGTTTCCAGTAATCGTACCACTTGCCTTCTACTTGACCAGGATCATACACGCTGGCCATATTAGCGCCGATAGACATATAACCGCCCTCCTAAATCAAACCTAATATCCTAGCTGGTAACCAGCACCGCCAGATCCAGGGGGTCCACCTGCTGGCCAGCCTTGAAAACCCTCATGTTGCCGCCGGAAATATCATCGATAACCATCACCTGACCATCCACCCGGCCGAATTCGAATTTGATGTCATACAACTCCAGCCCTTTGACAGCCAGGTCTTCCTTTATGATGCGCGCCATCTGGCGAGTCATGGTGCTGATCGCAGCATACTCCTCATGGGTCAGGAGGCCCAACTGAACCAG
>JAQVXF010000191.1 GCA_028709355.1 Syntrophomonas sp. | reverse complement strand
GGGGCACGGTCAACGTTCCCTTCCCTTTCTCCCCCTGGTACGCCGTCCTGCCCGCCCTGGCCACTGGGCTGGTCATAGGGCCCATAGAGGAGCTGGGCTGGCGCGGCCTGGCCCTGCCCCTTCTGCAGCGCCGCTATGCTCCCCTCTGGTCCAGCCTCATCCTGGGCGCGATCTGGGGCCTGTGGCATCTGCCGGCATTCTTTCTCAGCGGAAGCCCCCAGAGCGTCTGGTCCTTCGGTCCGTACTTCATCGGCGTACTGGCGATCACAGTGATCCTGACCGCCATGTTCAACGCTGCACAGGGCAGCCTCCTCATCGCTGCTCTGTACCACTTCCAGATGAACGGCCCTGCATGGCCTGACGCCCAGCCCTGGGATACGCTCGTCTTCGCTGTCGCGGCTATGGTCATCGTGCTGCTGAATCGGCGGACGATGTTGAGCAGCGAAGAAGCTGCAACTGACGTAATCATGCCCGGCGACTTAGCGGCCTCACAGGAATAAGGGATGGAGACTGAACTTGTGTTTTGGTCCATGGTGAAGGATTTCTGTCCCGCTAATCTGCTCCGGACATCCAATCTCGATATTAAGGTGAACCGGTGGTGCCTATTGCTTCAGACTGCATCGATACATAGCAAAGTATTTACCTCACCATCATCCTAAATTCCTTCCAGGGAATGATAGAATGAAACTTTTTGCACTATGCATTTTAGTCCTTTCTCTGATATCGCTCTCCTCAGCAGTTGTTGAGCTTGGTGGACAGTCTGGAAAGGATGTTCTGAACAGCATCGAATCTGGCAGCAGCCTGTGGAATTGGGGATCAGCACCTCTAGGCCATGTTGTTGACGACAGCCAATTGATCTCTGGAGTTCGCAAAAATCCCATGGACATGTCGATTATGGAGACACCGCTTCAAACCCAGGGCTTGGATAGCAGCGGTCTGATAGCTCCGGTTGTATTCAGCGGCTTTGATTATATGCTCCCTTTAGATAAAGGGCCTTATAAATCCCGAACAGGAGTTTTCGACGGCACGCCCTTCATATCACCTACGGCTGCAGAGAATCCCCGTGTTTATTGACTCTCTTTATTTTTTCCCCCTAGATTGCTCTCACCGCAACTCATTTCCTGTAAGTGCTTTAGCCGCCTGTAATTTGAGATCCAAAAAGACTATAATTTGATTGAAGAATAAAAATAAAAAAAACTGTGGCGGCTACTTCCTCGCCGCCATCTCCAGCACCCGCACTGCCCCGGCTCCCGCCTCCAGGATCTCCAGGTTCTTGGGGATGAGCTTGGGCTTCTTGGCAAATGTCACCCGGAAGGCGTCTCCGTAAGCTTCCCGTGGCAGGCCCAGGTTGCCCGCCTGCATCAGTGCCCCGAACATGGCAGTATTGGCCGCCTGGATAGCCCCGTGCTCCGTGGCTATCTCCGTGGCCGGCACGGATATGACCTTGACCCCCTCCGGCCCCTGGAACTGCCCGGCCATGGAGTCGTAGAGTATCACCCCTCCCTTTTTTACCGTCGGTGCGAACTTCTCCAGGGATGGCCGGTTGAAGGCCACCAGCACATCAGGGTGATCGACCACCGGCGAGCCGATGGGCTGGCCGGATATTGTCACCGAGCAGTTGGATGTACCTCCCCTCTGCTCCGGCCCGTAGTCCGGATAGTAGGAGACGAAACGCCCACATCCAAAGCCGGCCTGGGCCAGGGCCAGGCCCATGCTTAAAACGCCCTGCCCTCCTAATCCGGCGATCTTGACCCCCTTGGCCACGAAATCGGGGTCCTTCAATAGCTCGATGCATACGTCGCTCTGGCACCCGAAGACCCTGTCCAGCGACTCCTTGGAGTAGTCGCTCTGCGGCCTGATGATCGCTCCTGCCTCGGCGGAGCTGTCCCTGAACTTCTTGAGAGGATACTCTTTTTCCATCTGCTCATTGAGGAACTTGGTGATCCCCTGCACATTCATGCGCAGAATGGTGGGACAGGGAGAAAGCAGCTCCACAAAGGCATAGCCCTTCTTGTCTTTCTGAATCTCCAGGGCCTTTCGCACCGCCCGGCGGGCCTTCCTGATGTGCTCTATATCTGAAAGGGAGACCCGCTCGATATAGACCGGGGCCTTGAGCGTGTCCAGGATCTCGCAGATATGAAGTGGATAGCCCTGCTCCCTCGGATCCCGTCCGCCGGGAGTGGTGGCGGTGACTTCACCGACCAATGTGGTAGGTGCCATCTGCCCTCCGGTCATGCCGTAGACGCTGTTGTTGATGAAGAAGACTGCCAGCTTCTCGCCCCGATTGGCGGCCTGAATGGTCTCATTGAGGCCGATGGAGCCTAGGTCCCCGTCTCCCTGATAGGATATGACGATGGCATCATCCTCGGCCCGGGATATGCCTGTCCCAATGGCCGGAGCCCTGCCGTGGGCCGCCTGCACATGGCCGCAGTCCAGATAATAGTAGGCGAAGACGGCACAGCCCACCGGGCTGATGACCACACAGCGATCCTGTATTCCCAGATCGGACATGGCCTCGCCGATGAGCTTGTGCAATATGCCGTGCCCGCAGCCTGGGCAATAATGGGTGGCAGTGGGCGCTGCTCCTCCCTTCCGGGGAAACTCCCCATAAAGCCCCGGATGCCTGCCCAGGATCCTCTCTTTAGCCGCCATTCTAAGCCACCTCCCTGATCTTTTCTAAAACAGCATCCAGCTCAATCAAACGCCCTCCATAGCGGCAGACCAGATCCACGGTGCGGCAGCCGCTGGCCAGGCGTATGTCCTCTCTCATCTGTCCCTCGCTCATCTCTACGGAAATGAACCTGGCCCCCCGCTCAGCAAAAGAGCGAAGCTCCTTCTCCGGGAAAGGCCAGAGGCTGATAGGCCGAAAGAGCCCTGCCTTGATTCCCTCTTTCCGGGCAGCATCCACCGCCGACCGGGCTATCCTGCTGCTGATGCCGTAGGAGACCAGGATCACATCGGCATCATCGAGCCGGTAGCCCTCATATTCGGTCTCATTCTCCCGGATCCTGTCATACTTGGCCTGGAGATTGAGGTTATGCCCTTCCAGCTCATCGAAGTTGAGCTGAATGGATGTGATCAGATTGCCCCTGGTCTCGGCCTTTCCGGCTACGGCCCAGGATGTGTCTATGGCCGGCGCCAGCGCCTCCTCCGGAAACTTGAGGGGCTCGACCATATGTCCCAGCACTCCATCCGCCATTATGATCACCGGCGTTCTGTACTTGAAGGCCAGATCAAAACCCTTCCGGGTTAAGTCGCACATCTCCTGCACGCTTGCCGGAGCCAGGACGAGGCTGTGGTAGCAGCCGTGCCCGCCCCCCTTGCAGGCCTGGGTATAATCCGCCTC
>JAQVXF010000190.1 GCA_028709355.1 Syntrophomonas sp. | reverse complement strand
CACCGAATATGAATTACTCAAGTACCTGGTCCTGAACCATGGTCTGGTGCTAAGTAAAAAGACCATCCTGGACCGGGTCTGGGATTATGATTTCGGCGGCGAGGACAATATAGTGGAAGTCTATGTACGCTCCCTGCGGGAGAAACTGCAGGACAAGGACCATCGCCTCATCCGCACCCTGCGCGGGGCTGGTTACCGGGTGGACCTATGAAAACTGTGGCCCCAGCCAAGCCCGCCCGTCCCTGCCGGCAATGGCATTCCCTGCGGTTCCAGCTGTTGTCGCGCTCTTTGCTGATCCTGGCTATTCTGCTGATCCTGATCGGAATTCTCCAATATGCTTTTATGCGCGAAACCATCTACCGTAACCGGGCAGTCAGCCTGCATAGCCAGGTGTTGAGCATCGCTCCCGCCCAGTGGGAAGCCCTGCTGAATGACGGTGAAGAAACAAGGGGCCAACAACCGCGCCCGCCGTTCATCTTGATGCCGGGTACCAGCCTGGCCTTCAGCGACCGGGAGGGCCAATACCGGATCCTGATCGGCGACCCAACCAAATCCCCCCCGGAGCTCACCGAAGTGCAGAAATCACAGTTGCTGGACCGGCGCAGTCGTCAGCCATACCTGGTCTATGGCAGCGGCGCGGATGAGCAATTGGTGGTGGCCGTACCCATTGGCGGGGAAGCGGGGCAGATGATGGGGAGTGCCTACATATGCTCACCCACTCAGCCCTTGCGGGACCTGTTGGGGCGCCATATGCTCATATTCCTGGCCCTGGCCCTGGCGGCCATGACCATCGGCTTGCTGGCTTTCCGGCCGGTGCTGCGCCGGACCCTGGTGCCCCTTTCCAATATGGTAGAGACCGCCGCCCAGATAGATGCCGGTCATCTTGACCGCCGCTTTCCGACCGGACAGGGCCAAGCGGAGATCGACCAGCTTTCCGAGTCGTTCAACGGGATGCTGCATCGGCTGGAGACCACGTTTACCGCCGAAAAGGAGACCCAGGAGCAGATGCGGCGATTCATTGCCGACGCCTCCCATGAATTGCGTACCCCGCTGACGTCGATCCACGGATTCCTGGAGATATTGTTGCGGGGAGCGGCCGACCAGCCCGAGCAGTTACAGGAAGCCCTGCACAGCATGCATGGTGAATCCCAGCGGCTCAACAAGTTGGTCCATGACCTGCTCCTGCTCAGCAAATTGGACCGCAAGCCCCGCGCTGAGATGGAGGTTGGTTTCCTGGATACCACCGTGCAGGCCATGGAACCGCAGTTGCGCATCCTGGCCGGAGAGCGCCGCCTGGTCCTTACCATCCAGCCCGATCTGGAATGTCGCTATAATCCCGACCAGATCAAGCAGGTGATCCTGAATCTTTTCCAGAACGCGGTGCAGCATACCGATCCCGACGATGGACAGATAAGAGTTTCACTCTTGAAGCAATACGAACATATACAGTTGGTCATTGAGGACAACGGTCAGGGCATAAGCCCCGAACATATAGACCATATATTCGAGCGTTTCTACCGCAGCGATACCTCCCGTACCCGCCGCGAGGGCGGGGCGGGACTGGGCCTGGCCATAACCAAAGCCATCGTCGAATCCCATGGCGGGACCATCAATGTCAGCAGCCACGTAGGGGAGGGGACCTCCGTGCGGGTTCGACTGCCTGAGGCTGGTTTGGAGTTAAAATAGGGCATTGCGGGACGATGAGGGCGGAGATTTCCGTTTGACCAAGTGCCAGGCGATCCAGAAGAGCAAAGTAGCGGCAGTGGCTGCCGCCGCGGCCCGGTATACCCAGCGCAGGGCGGTCATGAAAGCGACTGAATATGCAGCCAGGGGTAATTGTTGGTTCAAGACCAGGCTGAACAACAAGACGGAGATGCTTATTCCCAATGAGTAGGAAAGGTTACGGTTGGTGGCTATAAAACCACCCCCGTAGCCCGCTTTTTTTCTGGGCATGGAGCCCAGGATGGAACTGGTATTGGGGGAGCCGAAGCTTCCCATGCCTAATCCCAGTATGATCAAGGCGACCACGATAGGCAGGCGGGGGGAATCAGCCTGTAACGATGAAAAGAGCAGGAACGCCCCGGTCAGCAAGGACAGGGAGAATGCGGTTATGGGCGGCGACCCGTAGCGGTCCGACAGGTGACCGGCCAGGGGAGCGGCAACCGCCATCACAATAGGGCTGGTGGTCATTATCAATCCGGAGCTGGCTGGAGAGTACCCCAACATCGACTCCAGATAAAACGGCAGCAGGAAGAAAACCGAGTTCTGGAGGCTGTAGATCACAACCGCTACCAGGTTGCCCACCACGAAGGTACTGTTTCTAAATAGCTCCCAGTCCAACAGGGGAAAGGGGATGCGCTTCTCCCTCCACCCAAAAGATATCAATATCAGCAGGCTGGTGCCCAAAAGCATCAAGTCCAGACCATTGCCGGAGAGTGCCAATAATAGGGTAGTCACTCCGCCTGCCAGCAGCAGAGCACCAGGCAGGTCGATAGGCCGTTGCCCGAGATCGCTTTGTTCCGCGGGCAGGTAGCGCATACCCAAGTAAAAACCCATAATGCCGATGGGTATATTGATCAGGAAAATTACCGGCCATCGGAAACCGGCCAGCAGCAGCCCCCCCAATCCCGGTCCCAGCATAGTGCCCAGGGCCACCATGGTGCCGGTCAATCCCAGCGCTTTGCCCCGTTCACTATCAGGAAATACATTGGCGACGATGCCTATTCCGGTGGCCATCATCATGCTGGCGCCGATCCCCTGGAAGACCCGCATGGCAATCAGCATCGCCAGGTTGGCCGCTAAGCTGCAACCCAGAGAACCAGCCGCGAAGACCAGGAATCCCCAGGTGTAGATGCGATTACTGCCCCGGCGATCGCCCAGGCGCCCGAACAAGATCAGGGATGAGGTTATGACCAGCAAGTAGGCGTTGACTACCCATTGGACGTCGCGCATCTCGACCCCGAAATCCCTGGCGATACTGGGATTGGCGATGTTGAGGATGCTGCTGTCCAGGGTGGATATCAGAATCCCTATCGCCACGATCAGGAAGACCCGCCATTTCAATTCCAGTGTGTGCATAGTCAGTAACCGCCTCGACGATCGTTGTATCTCCAGGATCGATCTCAATCGCTGCCAGCTGAACTTGGCTCAGTTGGTATCCCAACTGGCCAGGTAATCGACCTGCTCCGCAGTCAAACGGTCGATTTCGACGCCATCGGCCGCCAATTTGAGCCAGGCTACCTTTTGATCTATGGCTGCGGGCACGTTATACACATGGCTACCGAGCTCGGGCCGGTTCTGGATCACATGCAGCAGGGACAGGGCCTGCAGGGAGAAGCTAAGGTCCA
>JAQVXF010000012.1 GCA_028709355.1 Syntrophomonas sp. | reverse complement strand
TAACCCAGAGGGGTAAAAGCCACCGGTTCCCAGCCTGGCTCCAGATGGAGGATCTCTCGGGCTGCCGGGGGATCGAAATTGGCCACCCAGCAGGTCCCCAGTCCCAATGCAGTGGCGGCCAGGATCATGTGATCCATGACGATGGCGGCATCCACATCGCTATATACTTTACCGTCCCCCCGGGTCCAGCACCGGGCTGGGATGGAGCATACCCCTAGTACATACGGGGCCTGGGCGAACCACTCCCGGTAGTAAATCCGGCGCAGTTCCTGTTCGCGCCCCGCGGTGCGAAGCACGATTACCTTGAACTCCTGCCGGTTGTTGGCGGTGGGAGCCAGGCGGGCACAATCCAGGATGGCCGCCAGTTTTTCAGCCTCCACCATATCCGGCAAATAATCACGACAAGCACATCTCTTCCTTACCACCTCGAAATAATCCATAGTCACCACCTCCTTGTATGATAACGCCGCCGCACTGAGCTGTGACCAGCGGTTATTCGTTTACCAGCCGGCCTGACCCTGGGAGTCCGGCTGAAATATCATGATCCAACCAGGGCTTGTTCCAGGTCCGCTTGCAGGTCGGAAAAGTCTTCCAGGCCGACCGAATAGCGCACCAGGCACCGGTCCAGGGTCAACTCCCGCTGCATCTCCTCCGGCAGGGAGGTATGCGACATGAGCACCGGCATGGATACTATGCTTTCCACTGCGCCCAGGCTGGAGGCTATCACCGGCAGCCGCAGGCGGTTGACGAAAAGGCGTGCTTTTTCCTCATCGGGCAGGCGGAAGGCAAGCATGGCTCCCGGACCATCCGCCTGCCGGAAATGTATCTCCCGGCCCTCATGAGCGGCTAGGCCGGGATAATAAACGGTGGTGATCTCGGGCCGGGTCAGGAGCCATTCAGCCAGACGCCCGGCGGTCTGCTGCTGTTGCTCCAATCGCACTTTGAGGGTTTTCAACCCCCGCGCGATTATCCAACTGTCCTGGGGACCTAACACCGCCCCCAGTGAGACCTGGAGGTGATGGAACTCCCGGGCCAGTTTGGGATCATCGGTAACCACCAAACCCGCCAGGCAGTCGCTGTGACCACCCAGGTACTTGGTGGCGCTGTGGATTACGATATCGATACCCGCTTCCAGGGGGCGCTGCAGGTAAGGGGTCAGGAAGGTGTTGTCGGCCATGGTGAGCAGGCCATGCTCCTTAGCCAGGGCAGCTATGGCCGGCAGGTCGGTGATCTTCATGAGGGGATTGGAGGGGGTCTCGATGAAGATAGCCCGGGTATGGGCTTGGATAGCTGACCGGACCGCATCGGGATCAGTGGCATCGACAAATTGCACCTGGATCCCATAGCGGGGCAGCAGCCGGTGGGCCAGACCAAAGGTGCCCCCGTAAACATCACGGGAGACCAGCACATGGTCGCCACTGCCGAACATCAGGAAGGCAGCCGCGATGGCAGCCATCCCCGAGGCGAAGGCGAAACCGTAGCGGCCCCCTTCCAGCACCGCGATGGATTTTTCCAGGGCTGCCCGGGTAGGGTTGCCCAGCCGTGAATACTCCCATTCCCCGGGAGCGTAAACATCTGGCTGCGAGAATATCACATTTTGGTAGATGGGGGTACTGACCGCCCCGGTATGGGGATCGCCCTCGCTGCCAGTGTGGATCAAACGGGTTCCTCTCTCCATAAACTCATTCCTTTGTGCATTATTTGGACCGGCGCCCTTTTAAGTTATGCAATATTTACAGGAGGCGCGGCCGCACTTATTGTATATTATTACTATAGCAGTTCCCGGTATCGAAGTTAATGGCGCCCGGGTGCGCCTACCTGCTTCACCGAGCCCAGCATCGGTTCGGGATTGGTCAGCCAAAAAGGTCGGCCAGCAGGTGGGGTCAGCCCACCGGCTGGAAACGGGGTGAAGTTTAAATGGAAAATAAATACCGGCAATTGCAGGACCGATTGCGTTCTCTGGACGGTTTGGCGGTGGCCTACTCAGGAGGGGCGGATAGCAGCCTGCTGCTCCAGGCCGCTCACGATATCTTGGCAGAACGGGTGTTGGCGGTGACCGTGGTCTCGCCCACTTATCCGGATACCGAGCTGGCTGCCGCGCTGGAGTATACCAGCGGCCGTGGGATCAGGCATGCCATCGTGGAGTTCAATCCATTCACCATCGAGGGTTTCGCCGAAAATCCGCCCCAGCGCTGTTACCTCTGTAAACGTGAATACTACCCGCTCATTCTGGCCCGGGCGCGGGAGCAGGGCCTAGCCGTGGTTGCCGATGGCTCCAACCGGGATGACCAAGGGGATTTCCGTCCCGGGATGGTGGTTCTGAATGAACTGGGGATCATTAGTCCCCTGCAGGAGGTCGGCCTGACCAAGGCTGAAATCCGCCAGTTGTTACGGGCCATGGGCTTGCCCAGCTGGGACAAACCAGATGAAGCCTGCCTGGCTTCCCGCATCCCCTACGGAGAAAGGATCACCCCAGCCAAACTGGCCCGGGTGGAAGCGGCTGAGCAGTTTCTCCGCCAACATGGTTTCCGACAGGTCCGGGTGCGCTACCACGGGGAGTTAGCCCGCATAGAGGTAGGGGAGGACGAGCGGGCCCGATTCGACTCAGGGATTATGGACACCGTGCATGCCCATCTGTACCTGCTGGGCTTTCGCTACATAAGCCTGGACCTTAAAGGTTACCGCTGTGGCAGCCTGAATGAACTCTTGACAGATGATATCGACTATGAGAATGGAGGCAGATAGCAATGACCAAAATTGCGGCCAGCCTGACTGATTTGACAGGCAACACTCCCTTGCTGGAATTATCCAATTTCAACCGCACCCACCGTTTGGAAGCCCGGGTGGTAGCCAAACTGGAGTTTTTCAATCCCGCCAGCAGCGTCAAGGACCGGCTGGGCTTAGCTCTCATCCAGGACGGAGAGAGCAAAGGCCTGATCGGCCCGGATACAGTGATAGTCGAGTCGACCAGCGGCAATACCGGCATCGGGCTGGCCATGGCGGCGGCGGCCCGCGGTTACCGGCTGATGATAACCATGCCTGACAGCATGAGTCCAGAACGGATCAAGATCCTGCAGGCGCTCGGTGCTGAGGTGATCCTGACCCCGGGTCACCTGGGTATGACCGGAGCTGTGGCCAAGGCTGAGGAACTGGCTGGGCAGCCGGGTTTCTACCTGACCCGGCAATTCGAAAATCCTGCCAATCCTGAGGTTCATCGCCGCACTACTGGCCCCGAGATCTGGACCGATACCGACGGTGAGGTGAACATATTCGTGGCCGGGGTGGGATCGGGTGGAACCATCACCGGTACGGCTGAATACCTGAAGTCCCAAAACCCGGCAGTGCAGATCGTCGCAGTGGAGCCGGCTGGTTCGCCGGTCTTGTCGGGAGGTGTGGCCGGCCCACATAAGCTGCAGGGTATCGGGCCCGGATTTATCCCCGGGGTGTACAACCCAACCGTGGTGGATACTATCATCCCGGTCGGCGATGAGGATGCGCTGCAGACTGCCCGCCTTCTGGCCCGGCAGGAAGGCCTGCTGGTGGGGATATCATCCGGCGCCGCCGCCTTTGCTGCGGTCCAGCTGGCCCAACGCCCGGAAAACCGGGGCAAGCTGATAGTGGTCCTGCTGCCGGACAGTGCCGAACGCTACCTCTCCACCGAACTCTTTCAATAGCCGGGCCCAATCTGACCAAGATGGGCTTTAAAGCTCCAAGGCCCAATAGTCCCGGAAACCGGTTAAACAACCGGGGCGGGTGGTGTAGAATGAGAAGGTGGACAGCAATAAAATGGAGGTGCTTGATAATTTGCGCTTGATCAATAATGGAGTACATTTCATCGACGGCCGGACTTTAGTCCAGGTAGACCAGGAGGGTCGGGTGGAGATCCTGGCCGGCAGTGGTAATGCCAGCCTTGCTGAACTTGCTGAAGTGGACGGCAGCAGCCTGCGGCCGGAATTGGACCGCCACAACACCATCGCCAGCCAGATCCTGACCCGGCATAATCACAGTGGTGATCTGGAGAAGCTCCGGGTCCGTTTCGACGCCTTGGCGTCCCATGACATAACCTACGTGGGTATCGTACAGACCGCCCGGGCCAGCGGGCTGGAGGAATTCCCGCTGCCTTATGTGATGACCAACTGCCACAACAGCCTTTGTGCGGTGGGGGGGACCATTAACGAGGATGACCATGTATTCGGTTTGTCGGCGGCCCAGAAATATGGAGGCATCTATGTGCCGGCCCACCTGGCCGTGATCCATCAATACATGCGCGAGATGATGGCTGCTGGCGGCAGCATGATCCTGGGCTCGGACAGTCACACCCGTTACGGCGCCCTCGGTACCATGGCCATCGGCGAGGGGGGCCCGGAACTGGTCAAACAGTTACTGGGCAAGACCTATGACATAACCTACCCAGAGATAATCGCGGTCTACCTGGAAGGTCGGCCCCAACCGGGGGTGGGTCCCCAGGATGTGGCCCTGGCTCTGATTGGAGCGGTATTCAAGAATAATTTCGTCAACAATAAAGTGTTGGAGTTCATCGGGCCCGGTATAGCCGATTTGTCAGTCGACTATCGCAACGGCATCGATGTGATGACCACTGAGACCACCTGCCTGAGTTCCATCTGGTGCACCGACCAGAAGGTCCAGGAGTACTACCAAATTCATGGGCGGCCTGAGGCCTATCTCCCGCTGCAACCTGGTGCCAGCGCCTATTACGATGGGGCGGTGATCATCGACCTGGCTCGGATCGAACCGATGATAGCCCTGCCCTTCCATCCCAGCAATGTCTACAGCATCGCTGAGCTCAACCGTCACACGGGGGACATATTGCGGGCGGTGGAGATCGAAGGGCAGAAGCAGATGGATAATCCTGCCCTCCGGTTCAGCCTGACCGATAAGATAGTGGATGGCCGTTTGCAAGCAGACCAGGCTGTAGTAGCCGGCTGTGCCGGCGGCAGCTTCGAGAACCTGTACCAAGTGGCAGCGATGATGGACAACCATTCGGTGGGCAGCGGCGAGCTGGCCTTCAGTGCCTACCCAGCCAGCCAGCCTATCTATCTGGAACTGATCAGGACTGGTGCCGCCGCCCGCATGATGATGGCTGGTATCACCATGAAGACCGCCTTCTGCGGCCCCTGTTTCGGGGCGGGCGACGTGCCGGCCAATAACGCTCTGAGTATCCGCCATACCACCCGCAACTTCCCCAACCGGGAAGGCTCCAAACCAGGTGAGGGGCAGATATCCTCGGTGGCCCTGATGGATGCCCGCTCCATAGCGGCCACTGTCCTAAACAGAGGTTTACTGACCGCGGCGACCGAGGTAGAGATCCCCCCGAGTCCGGTGACCTACACCTTTAACCGGGAGGTATACGACCACCGGGTTTACCATGGTTTCCGGCGCTCGGCCGGTCAGACTGAGCTCAAATTCGGACCCAATATCGCCGACTGGCCGCCCATGCTGGCCCTGCCCCGTAACCTGCTGCTGCAGGTGGCAGCGGTCATCACTGATCCGATCACCACCACCGATGAACTTATCCCTTCTGGGGAGACTTCTTCTTTTCGGTCTAATCCTTTGAAATTAGCGGAGTTCACTCTTTCCCGCAAAGATCCGGGCTACGTGGGCCGGGCCAAGGAAGTCGATGTACTGGAGAAGGAACGGCGGCGGCTGGCCGACAGCCCCGATCAGGAGATCTCAACCGGGTTACAGGCGCTGCTCGAACCCCTGGCAGAAGCGGGAGTGGTCCATGACCGGGGCGAGTTCTTGCAGCACACCGGTATCGGTAGTTTGGTCTACGCGGTCAAACCTGGCGATGGTTCAGCCCGGGAGCAAGCAGCCTCCAGCCAGAAGGTGCTGGGAGGGTGGGCCAATATAGCGGTGGGGTATGCCACCAAGCGCTATCGCAGTAATCTGATCAACTGGGGTATGTTGCCTTTCACCATCGACCCGGCAGCTGCGGACTTCGCAGTGGGCGAACTGATCTTTATACCCGATATACGGACCAGGTTGGCCCAAGGTGAGGAGAGCTTCCCGGCCCAAGTGATCGGCCGGGGAAGGAGGCGGGAGATCGAACTCCGGTTGGAGAGACTGTCCGCCGATGAGCGGGCGGTGATACTTAAAGGCAGCCTGATCAATTACTACGCACAATGATCGATGGCCGTCAGCGGGAGCCATGACGCTGCCTGTGGTTATACACGGCAATATATCTTGGCCGGGTAAACAGCCAAGAACGCACAGGCCTCTTAAGATTCTGGTCCTCAGGTGGGAAATAGAAGCTTTGCCGGGGGCGGGTTGGAGCGAGTTATGAGTCGGGCTTATGGCCGCCGCCGGAGATGGCCAAGGAGTCTGGGCCTGCCCGGGGACGGTTGAATGGTGGGGAGTATAAGCCGCAAGGGGCCGTTACTGTAATGAACCCGCGGCTTTCGGGCGTTGCCGGAGGAGTGGGGTTGACCGTCAATAGCCGTGGCTCAGATTTACGACCAGCCCCAACGGGCAATCGCGCCGGGCCGGAGCAAAGGAGCCCACCAGTGCAGATAAATAGGAACGTGAGGAAATTATGCTGATGCAATTGCCCGGCTATGTTGCCGGGATATTGACCACCCTGGAGAGCCATGGTCATGCAGCCTTCCTGGTGGGAGGATGTGTGCGCGACCTGTTGTTGGGCCGGCCCCCGAGCGACTACGATGTAGTCACTTCGGCATCGACCGATGCCATAAGAGCCATCTTTCCGCATACGGTCCCGATTGGGGCCCGCTATGGTACGGTAGCGGTAATCACCGGCCACCAAACGGTGGAGGTGACCACCGGCAAAGATCGCTTCCATTCCTCCCTGCCCGGCCTCACTGGCATAGAAGCCGACCTGTTCTGGAGGGACTTCACGATCAACGCCATGGCTATGGATGCAGCTGGCCGCCTGATCGATCCATTTGGCGGGCGGCGGGATCTTGAAGGGCGGGTAATAGCATCCCCGGGTAACCAGGCTGCCCAGAGGATGAGGGATGATCCCCTGCGTATGGTGCGGGCGATCCGGCTGAGCTGCAGCCTGCACTTCACCCTACACCCGGCAGTGTTTGATGCCATCATCGCTGGGGCTCCGCTGCTGCCGCGGGTGGCAGCCGAGAGGCTGCGGGGGGAACTGGATCAGATATTGCTGTCCGCCCACCCCGCCCGGGGGATGAGGTTGCTGGCGGACACCGGACTATTGGCCTATATCATCCCGGAGCTAGTACCCATGATCGATTTCGACCAGAAAAGCCCTCACCATGACAAAGACCTGTTCGAACATACCCTGGCCGTGTTGGAGGCCTCCCCGCCACGGTTGACGGTCCGGCTGGCGGCTTTGCTGCATGATGTGGGCAAGCCGGCCTGCTTCACCCAGGACCAGGAAGGACGGGGGCATTTCTACGAACACCACAGTGAGGGCAGCCGCATGGCCGCCGCTATCCTGCAGCGTCTCAAATATGACCTGCCGACGGTGGAGACGGTGGCCCGGCTGGTGGCAGAACACATGAGCCGTTTCGCCCAGATGCATCAGGAGAGCCTCAAGCGGCTTATCAAGCGGGTGGGGGAGGACAACCTGGAGGATCTGTTCGACCTGCAGCAGGCCGACATAAGGGGCTCTGCGCCCCCCTTCGACGGGTCCGCCCTGGCCGCCATGAAGGATGGTATCAGCCAGATCATCGCCACCCGGCCGCCCATGTATATCAAGGATCTGGCTATCGATGGCGATGATCTCATCGCCCTGGGTATCCAACAGGGACCCGGAATTGGGCAAATCCTCCACCAGCTGCTGGAACTGGTGCTGCAGGAGCCGGATATGAACCAGGCCGAGATATTGTTGGCTAAAGCGGCAGAATTCTTATCAGCCGGGGCTCAGCCCGGCCAAGAGTAAAGTTCCGCCCGCAGGGATC
This sequence comes from Syntrophomonas sp., assembly GCA_028709355.1. Lineage (GTDB taxonomy): Bacteria > Bacillota > Syntrophomonadia > Syntrophomonadales > Syntrophomonadaceae > PHAA01. The sequence continues at coordinate 6,110 of JAQVXF010000012.1, read as the reverse complement.
AAGGGCGCTGATCCTGGTGATCATCGGGAGAGCTGGTCGCCTCGGGCGGCCAGCGTCGTCACCGAGTCGCTGCGGTAACCGGTCTTCACGGGGCAAAAGCTGCCGGTGTGCAGAAATGAGTGCACCAGTTGAGCGGTTTCTGGTTGGTGATGGATCTCTTTATGACCATGAGGCCTGGTTATGCAATCCGTCATACCGCTGCAAAAAGCCGACTCCAATTCTACTCTCCCATCATTGACTCCTCGCAAGAGCCAACCCAGCAGGTTTTTACCGCCCGTTCCAGCTATTACTCCGATCTCCGGCGCTGGAATGTTGAGCGGCGCAGGGAAATCGCAAATCCCGGTGCGCAGCGACTGCAGCGGTCTATAGACCTGAATCAGGGGTTTTGCAAACCGGTCAGCCAAATCAACCAGGCGGGTCCCCCGGTTAGGGGTCGCTATCAGTACGCATCTTCCCAAGCCTTCCACGGTGTTATCTGCCAGGAAGGAACGTATCACCAGGCCGCCCATGCTGTATCCGACCAGGTGCAACAAGCCGACTCGGCCCGGTAGGTTGGCGATGGGGAGGACCTGATCTGCAAATATCGACACACACTCCTCCAGGGGCGCAAACCTAAGCGGCAGACTTACAGTCACAGCCGTATACCCCAATCCAGCCAGCCGATCCCGCAGGGGCACCATGTCAGTTTGATCGTTATTGAATCCATGCACCAGGATAACTATTTCCCCGGCAGGAGCGGATGGCGCGGACATAGGTGCCCATCTCCTTTCCCAGTCTCGAAGGTTGGCCTGGTTTTGAGGTACGGTGCGGGCGACTCCAGTCATTCTGGAGCGGGTTGACTACCCTGATCTCTTTATCCCGCGGGTGGAGCTCATGGTAATTACCCCGATGGTCATGTATAGGCTGGCCATCAGGATCAAGGCGGTGAAAACCCACATCAGGGGGCCCAGGCTGGTGATGACTCCCAACGCTACTCCGGTCATCCCATAACCCAGGTAGGCGAACATAGCCGCCAGGATCAGGTTCAGGGCTACCATCGCCCGGACGGTGAAAGCACGGATGGCTTCCAGACGTTCCGGTCCCAACATCTCCTTGCTGCTTTTAGGTATATTCAGGATCCGGGCCGGATCGTCAGGGCGGATGATGAAGAAGACGTTCAGAATCACCATGCTCAGGTAGATGGCCAAACCGATCACCAGGGTCCCATATACGGTCCACCAGCTTTTGGCGTTCCAGGCGTCGGGGAGACCCGACCCGCCGAAATGAGTGGGGATGGTGGCGGGGAGTTGGTCATAGTGAGCCCGCACATAGCTGAAGGCGGTCGACAGCAGCAGCAGGCCGATCAGATCCAGCCAGGGGGGATAGTAACGGGTTATCTTAGCCCACATCTTGCTTACCTCTTGAATGTTATAGAGCCTGGTCGGTCAGCAACCAGCTTTGCAGTCCTGCCCCGAATCGGGACAAGGGGATTTTGAATTCGGGGATGCCGCTTGCATAAGGGGCAATCTCATACTGGTTGAAATATACTACCAGCTGCCCGTCTTGCAAGTAGAAATCCTGGTCCGAACGGATGCCCTGGAAGCCCATATCGCCGGTGAAATAAGGTTCGGGATCGGCAGCGATGCGGGCGGCGATCTCCCCATCGATGACCGCGCGGAAATCATAGCCGGACTGGAAGAGGTCAGCCAGTTGCAGGGGTCGGCCTTCCCGCAGATCGAAATTGTAGGGGCGGCGATCGGTCAGGCCATGAGCACCGCCGGTGTAACGGTAGTAATCGATATACAGGCTGAGCAGGTGTTGGGTCAAAGTGCCGGTTTGATAACGGCTGAAAAGTTCATAAGGCCGGATGGGAGAATCATGCTCCTGATTATAACGGATGTATTCATCCAGCCCAGCGCTGAGCTCGGTCTCCAGTTGCTGCAGGTCCTGTTCCCAGCCGGTGTTGAGCTGGGCTTGGAGCGCCGCTTGGGCCAAGCCATGCAATACTGGCAGATGGGCATCGACGGTCATGTTTGGGCCCTCGCTGCGCACCGCGGTGGTGCTCAAAGTTAGTACCGGCCAAATGGAGGGGGAGACGGTCACGCGGAGGTTAAACCGCTGCTGGGGCTGGACGCTTTCCCAGGGGCGGGCGTAGACCAGCTGCAGGTTGGCGCTGCCCGTTTGGATAGCCTGGAAACGCCAGAATTGATGGCCCCCTTGCCCGGTCACCGATCCCGCGGCGGAAGAATCGGGGCGGTAGGCAGAGCCGGTCTCTGTGATTATGCTGCCGCTGCCACCGGCCACTGACCACACATAGCCGGTAGTCGGATTACTGGCCAGGCTCAGGTAGAATATTCCTCCCAAAGGCACCGGCCGTTCTCCGCCCTGATCATGCTGGTCGGCGGCCATCAGTTCTACGCAGCGTCTTGCTAACACCGCCATCTCGGCCCGGGTTAGCGAATCAGCGGGACGGAAGTAGCCATCGCTGCCCCGCATTATCCCTGTATTGTTGACAAACACTACCGCGTTCATCTCGGCTGGGCTTAGCCCGGCCGTATCATGGAACACCGGCATCACCATGATCATCGGTACTGAAATCCCCTTGGCAGCGAAACAACGTTGGAGGGCTTGGGCTATCTCCACTCGGGTTACAGTGCGATCGGGACCGAAATCGCCGCCACTGGGGAAGATTTCGTTGATGGCCCCCATCACCACGAAGGGGGCATACCAGGCGTGATCATCTACATCGCGGTAGTAATCGGTGGCCAGGGGCTCTTTTATAAAGCGCCGGGAACCATAATCGAGGCCGAAGGTGTTGGTCAGTGCGGCGGCCAGCTGGGCCCGGCTGACGGTACCCTGGGGCGAGAACAGGCGTCGTCCGGCAGTATCTGCCCCGGTGCCATTCATAAGGCCCAAGCCAGATACCAACTGGATATCAGGAGATGCCCAATGGTGGCCGTCGGCAAAATCGGGAACCGGACTTTGGGCTGTCGCCGCAGTCGTCCCCAGCATCATGGTCAGGACCAGGAAAATCACTAGGATTCTTCTCAAATTCTTCACCCCCAGTTCAATCTCTCTCGTAAATCTTTACGCAGTGCGGATGAGACTCTTGCAGAGACTCGGGCAGCATTCGACGGCTGAGGTTGATCTTAGGCAGCTGTGTAGTATATCCAGGGGGCTTAAGTGGATGTATAAGGATTTCCAGGGTGGGTGGCGATAGTCCCCCCCCCTATCACCAGGTTGCCATCATAGAGCACGGCCGCCTGGCCCGGAGTGATGGCCCGCTGGGGCTGGTCGAAATCTACCCGGAAACGGTGCCCCTCTAGAGGAGTAACCATAGCGGCCACCGGGGTGGCGGAATAGCGGATCTTGACCGCCAACCGGATAGGAGCGGGCAGCGGTCGGCCCGAGATATAGCTGACATCTTCGCCATAGAGGACATCCTGCCACAGGTCCGGATCGGTACCTAACCAGACGGTATTGGCGAGGGTATCGATGGCGGTCACGTAGGCCGGGTAGCCCAGAGGCAGCCTCAATCCCTTGCGCTGGCCGATGGTATAATGATGGATGCCCTGGTGGGTGCCTACTACCAAACCCTGGTTGTCCCGGAACGGACCGGGGCGGGGCGCCAGGTGCAGGTGGCGGTCGACAAAATCTCCATAGCGGCGGTCGCTTACGAAACACAGGTCTTGACTGTCTGCCCTGGCGGCAACCGGCAATCCGGCTCCGGCCACCAGCCGGCGTACTTCCTGCTTGGTATAAGTGCCCAGGGGCAGAAGGGCGTGGCGGAGTTGAGACTGGGTGAGCCTATACAAGGCGTAACTTTGGTCCTTGCTGGGATCCAGGGCAGTGAAAAGGCCCCATTCATCGAGACCGGGCAAGGGCTGGATGCGGGCATAATGGCCGGTCGCCAGGAAATCGAATCCCTGGGCGATGGCCAGGTCCAGCAGGGCCCCGAATTTCAGGATGCGGTTGCAGACTATACAGGGATTAGGGGTGCGTCCCGACAGGTATTGCTGGCAGAAGGAGTCCACCACCTGCTGCCGGAAAACCTTGCGCAAGTCCACTACCTGGTGAGGAATGCCAAGATTACCGGCCACTAGCCGGGCTTCATCAACCGCCGGGCTGCTGCCCGCAGTATCTCCATCCCCCCATATTTGCATGGTGATTGCGCTGACTGCATAGCCCTGCTGCAAGAGCAGCAAGGCGGCGGCGGCACTGTCCACCCCCCCGCTCAAGGCGACCATCACTTTTTGGCTCAAACCGGCTTTCCCTCCTTATCCGAGGGGTTGCCCCAATTGGTCACCAGGAGTGTACCAAACTGGGATCCCTCCAACCAACGATGGCCATATTCATTAAATCGCATTCCATCGCGGCCAATGGGGAGCAAAAAACGGGCCTTGATATCTGGCCCGTCGCTTGGTCTTGATCGGGCAGGGGATAACCTGCCTGATTATTGGCAATTATAAAACCGGGCAGGTTTCTTTTCGCTGAGCGGACTGGCCCATGGAGAGTCTTCTCCCTTAGGAGGAGGCATACTCGATCATCTTTTCCAGGGCTACTGCAGCTTTGACCCGAATATCTTCGGGAACCTTGATCCTGGTTTCCATGGTTTGCAGTGAGTTTAGGATTTTCTCCAGGGTTATCTTTTTCATATCCTGGCAGACCAAAACGGGATCGGCCAGGATCAGTTCGGTATCCGGGCAAACCTGATTTATCTTGTGGAATATGCCGCATTCGGTTCCGATGATCAGCTGGCGACGGTCAGATTTGGCAGCATAGTCAATGATGCCCGCGGTGCTGCCGACATAATCGGCCAGAGCCACTACCTGGGGGTCGCATTCCGGGTGCACCAGCACGGCTGCATCTGGGTGCTGGGCCTTCTTCTCCAGTATGCTTTCCGGGGTCACCTGGGCATGGATGGGGCAACTGGCTGGGAAGAATTCCAGGGGACGGTCCAGCCGGGCAGCGATGTTGCGGCCAAGATTCTGGTCGGGAATAAAGAAAATAGGTACGTCCTGGGGCAGCTTCTCGATTATTTTTGCAGCGTTGGAGGAGGTCACACAGATGTCGCTGACCGCCTTGATTGCTGCCGGGGTATTGACGTAACTGACCACCAGGCCCTCCGGGTGGTCCCGTTTGAAGCGCAGGATGTCACTGACCTCTATGCTGTTGGCCATCGGGCAGGTGGCGGTGGGCTCCGGTGACAGGACGGTTTTATCCGGGCACAGGATGGCCGCCGATTCGGCCATAAAATCGACCCCGGCTACCAGAATGGTATCCTGGGGTGAGTTCTTGGCCGCCACCGCCATGGCATAGGAATCCCCGACGAAATCGGCTATGTCCTGAATATCACCATTTTGGTAGTAATGGGCGATTATATAGACTGATTTCTCTGCCTTTAAACGCCTTATCTCTCCCATCAGATGCTGCGCGGTCTGGTAGACCATTAGCTTGACCTCCTTAACCTAATATCCGTTCCGGGTGGGTGTAGATACTCAGTCGCTTACCCCGGGCAAAACCGACCACGGTGATGTTGAGTCCGGTCGCCAGGTCGATGGTCAAACCGGTGGGAGCCGAACGGGACAAGACCAGGGGCACCCCGGCCCGGGCTGCCTTGAGCAGGATCTCCGAGGCTATCCGCCCGCTCAGCAAGAGGATCTTGTCCTGGACTGGGATAGAGTTCAGGAGGGCGTAGCCCAGAACTTTATCGACGGCGTTATGGCGGCCGATGTCTTCGTACATGCACAGCATGCCGGCCTGATCGGCCAGAGCGGCGCTGTGTACCCCGCCGGTGAGCACAAAGGTGGCCGAACGCTGCTGCAGCAGGTCGATCATCTCCAGCAGATGGGCGGCGTTATAGCGAACTTCGGACTGGTTGGGGGTTATCTGCCCGGCGGCATTTACAAAACGAAAATCGGTTCCGCTCTTGCCGGCCCCGGTGGTGATATGTCGCCGCGGCCGCGCAGCAGCCGGAGCGATTGGGGCGGCCGAACTTATCCGCAGCGAGCCATCTTCGGGCCGGAATTCCACTCCTGCCAAATCGGACGCTTGCCGGACCAGGCCTTCACTGAGCAGAAAACCTGCGGCAAGTTCATACAGAGCGGTGGGAGAACAGACCATGGTGGCCA
>JAQVXF010000189.1 GCA_028709355.1 Syntrophomonas sp. | reverse complement strand
AATAAAAGCTTTTCCATGGGCGAAAGCCCTCGCAATCCTATTCATGGATGTCTTTCCTCCTATATCTGGCGATAGCCGCCACATCCTTGTCCCCACGGCCGGACAGGTTTATGACCATGATCTGGTCCTGCCCCATCTCCGGCGCCAGGCGGCGGGCGTAGGCTACTGCATGGGCGCTTTCGATAGCGGGGATGATCCCCTCCAGGCGGGACAGATATTCGAAGGCTTTCACTGCCTCCTCATCGGTGACCGGCACATATTGGGCCCGGCCCTCGTCGCTTAGGTGGGCATGCTCAGGACCGATGCCGGGATAATCCAGCCCGGCCGATATAGAATAGACCGGAGCGATCTGCCCATCCCGGTCCTGGCAGAAGTACGATTTCATCCCATGGAAGATACCCACCGTACCGGTAGCTATGGTGGCAGCGGTCTGCGGCGTTTCCACCCCCAGCCCGGCCGCTTCGCAGCCGATCAGGCGCACTTCCGGCTCATCGATAAAGTCGTGGAACAGCCCCATGGCGTTGCTGCCCCCGCCCACACAAGCCAGCAGGGCATCGGGCAGCCGGCCTTCCTTCTCCAGGATCTGGCTTCGTACTTCCCGGCCGATCACCGCCTGGAAATCCCGGACGATGATCGGGAAGGGGTGGGGACCCATTACCGAACCCAGCACATAATGGGTGTCATGCAAGCGGTTGGTCCACTCCCGCATGGTCTCATTGACGGCGTCCTTCAAGGTCTGGGTGCCGCTGGTCACCGGGTGGACCCTGGCGCCCAGCAGTTCCATGCGATAGACGTTCAGGGCCTGCCGCTCGGTGTCCTCACGCCCCATAAATATCTCACACTCCAGGTCCATCAGGGCGGCAGCGGTAGCGGTGGCTACCCCATGTTGCCCGGCACCGGTCTCAGCTATCACCCTGGTCTTGCCCATCTTCTTGGCCAACAGCACCTGTCCCAGTACGTTGTTGATCTTATGGGAGCCGGTATGGTTGAGATCCTCCCGTTTCAGGTATATTTTGGCTCCCCCCAGGTCGGCGGTCATACGAGCGGCAAAATAGAGCCGCGACGGCCGCCCCGCGTATTCGCGCAGCAAATAGTCCAGCTCGGCCTGGAATCCCGCCTCCCCTTTGTAATATTCATAGGCCTGTTCCAGTTCGATAACCGCGTTCATCAGCGTCTCCGGAATATATCTCCCCCCGTGGATTCCGAACCTTCCTTTACCCAAAGTAATCACCCTCCTAATCGATCGGTAGTCGCTAGAACCCCATTGAGAACATAAAAAAAGCCCTTGCCCCCATTGCCAGGGACAAGAGACAACGCTCCTGCGGTACCACCCAAATTGGCGAATTTATCGCCCTCTCCTTCTGCACACTATCATGCACACCCTCCTGATAACGGACAGGGTTCCCGTCAGCGCCTACTCTCTGTCGATTTCGGGCTGCCCTCGCAAGTCCATTCGGAACGGGCTTGGTTACCGCCTTCCCACCTGCCGGCGGTTCTCTGGATACTTTTACCTGCTCCTACTTCTCTTGCTCATTGGTTTCTTCTATGCAGGTCATATTATAACTTGTGACAGTCATTTTGTAAACGCGTTCCTATGGTCCCGGAGAACCTACTTGCGCAGGAAAAATATCCCCACCGTGTTGGGCCCGCAATGATTGGAGATGGTGCATCCCGCCTCGCCTTCGATGACCTCCTCGAAACTGGCATGTTGGGCCACACCCTCCCTGACCAGGGCCATGATGTCCTGCTCGCACCGGGAATAGGCGATGTATACCCGCCGGTAATCGATATCCTGGCGGTCTTTGAAGCGATCCTCGCTGTAGTGCTGCAGGCAGCGGCCCAGGCTGCCCCGGTATTTTTTACCCACCACCATGCGATTGTCGGTTACCTCGATACAAGGCTTTATCTGCAAAAACCTCGCCCCCTGCTCGGTGAGGGAGGAACAGCGCCCTCCCCGGCGCAGGTAATCCAGTTCGTCCACCACGAAACTGGATTCTACCCTGGGTATCATGTCCCGGATTGCGCTCAATATCTCCTGGACCGGCGCCCCTTGTTGGGCCATCACCGCCGCCGCATGGACCAGGTAACCGCTGCCCCCGCACAGGTTGCGCGAATCCACCGAAAACACGTTGTAGAGTTCCTGCCCCGCCAGCAAGGCATTTTGATGGCATGAGGAAAATCCCGAACCGATATTGATGTGGATTACGGCATCATAACGGGCCGACAACTCCTCGAACCGACTCTGGTATTCGAAGAGGTTGACCGACGTGGTGCGGCAGTTTTTTCCCTCGTCATCCACAAACCTGAAAATATCAGCGGGAGTAATATCCACTCCGTCCCGGTAAGTTTCATTGCCGACCACAATATGCAGAGGCAGGATTTCTATGTCCAGATCGCTGATGATCTGCGGGGTCAGGTCACAGGTACTATCGGCAGTTATCTTAACCAATTCTTCTCTCCCCCTGCTTTACCAATTGCTGATAAAGAGTATATCATCACTGCGCTCGGGTTACGACTTGTTTTGCGGCAGATCACGCGAGAAGCATCAACAGGCTGCAAATAGAAGCGGCTGGCCCCTTTCCTGGTGCCAGCCGGCGGCAGATCACTTATTCTCCGTGGGTCTGGTGTCTGATAAGACCGAAGGCTTTGGAAAATTCCAAAACAATCAAGGGCACCAGGGCTAGCCCTAACGCATAGATATACATTTCATCGCTGAGCCGGGTAAGCCCGAATGCAGTAGCTACTGGTGGTATCAAGGCTACCATTATCACCATAGCCGCCGATATAAAGGCCGCGCCATTGAGGTAGCGGTTGGTAAAGAAACCAATCGTGAACAGCGAGTGGTTCGACCTCATGTTGAAAGAGTGGACCACCTGGGTCAGGGCCAGCACCACGAAGGCCATGGTCCGACCCGCCACTATGTCCCCGGTCCCCCGCCAACCGACCAGGAAAGCGGCCAAGGTCAGGATCGCGAACATGACTCCCTGCAGAACCACCCGCAGCCCCATCCCATGAGCGAAGATGCTCTCCCCCTTGGGTTTAGGTTTATAGTTCATTACATCGGGCTCCACGGCTTCCATACCCAGAGCTATGGCCGGCAAACTGTCGGTGATCAAATTGATCCACAGCAACTGCACAGCCAGCAGGGGGGATTGGTGCCACACCAGCATGGCCGTAAAAACAGTCAAAACCTCGCCGATATTGGTGCCCAGCAGAAATCCCACCGCTTTCTTGATATTGTCGTAGATGCCGCGCCCCTCCCGCACTGCATCCACAATGGTAGCAAAATTATCGTCGGTCAGGACCATGTCGGCCGCTCCCTTGGCCACATCGGTACCGGTTATTCCCATGGCACAGCCGATATCGGCCGCTTTGAGGGCGGGG
>JAQVXF010000188.1 GCA_028709355.1 Syntrophomonas sp. | reverse complement strand
ACTGGACAGTATGGTTCCCTTCTGGTCGTGCAGGGCCAGCAGCAGCAACTGCTCCGGCAACGTCAACATAAGCCCACCTCCGCTAGCTTAATCTTTGCGTTCATTGTATCACCTGGATATCGATACGGACCATGTGGAGGGATATCGGGGAAATTTTCTCATCGCGCTTACCTGCAACCGGTCCTGTGGGTGAACAAGGTGCCTCCATAAGAGGCGAAGGCCTGATCTCCTGGGGTTGAGCAGGCCTATGAAGGGGCCGGTCGCGTTATTGTTCACAAAAAAGGAAGCAAAAAGAACGTCCCCTTGCTTCGGGGCACCCAAAAGGGGATGGCCCCGTCACGGGCCATCCCCAAATGAAAAGCTCCAACGAACCTTTATCGACTTACTTCCCTTACTCTTACCTTCCAACCTCGTTTCTGGTCTTTCAACTTTTCGGTTACCTTCGTCCTTCGAATTTCCTTTACTCTTAGTTTATTTCTGATCAACTTCACTTCCATTGTTCGTCTACTTCTTTTTCATTGCTGACTCTAAAGTAAACTTGAATTTCGGTTTCGTTTTTCTTCAATAAGCTAATTTCTGGTACTTTTCATCGGGTATAGTAAATCTCTTTACCTGGTAGTTTTACTTGGTTGAAAGCTTTTCGTCTCTGTTTTCCGGCTCGGTTAAGGTTTCTTGTCTTAGGAATTCCTTGGAGCTTAGATATAGTATAGGCACGCCCTATCGCGGTGTCAATAATTGTGAAAGTTAGAATTTTCATTAACTATCGGGCCTGGCCTTACCCTGCAGCCCTTCCACGAAGGCCAGCACATTCTGGCCCAGCACCTTGTGATTATAGCCGCCTTCCAGGATACCGAAGCATCCGCCTCCATTCCTTCGGGCGGCGGCCCGCATCATACTGCCCATGGCCGCGTAATCCTCGGTCTTCAACAGGCCGCCCCAATCCTTCTCATGATTGTCGAAACCGGCCGAAGCGGCGATCATGTCGGCGTCAGTTACCTCCAGGGCCCGCTCCACCATCTTCAGGTAGTCGCGGCGGTTCTGGCGGTCGGGATTTAAAATGGTGGTCCAGCCCTGGCCGCCCAGGATGTTGACGGTGCCATCCCCGAAATGGAGGTCGAAATCGAGGATGAAGGCCTGGCGGATCTTGCCCTGCCATTTCAGTTTGTGCAAGGCGATGGCCATGTTGTTGAAATAACAGAATCCCCAGGAATCATCCCGGGAGGCGTGATGGCCGGGCGGGCGGATGAGCGCGAAACAAGGTTCAGTCAGTCCGATCTCGGCGGCCTTGATGGCACCACCGGCGGCCAGGGCGGCGATGTCATAGATGCCCTCCCACTCTACCGAGCGCAGGTGCGGCTCGCTATGGATCGCGAGGATATCCTCCCGGGCCGCTGGTTGGGGGCGAACGAACTCCACTTTGCCCCGGAGGGCGCTCTCCGCTGACCGCAGTCTGCCCTCGCCTGCGGCGGGATCAGACGTGTACACCTGGTTGAAATCTTCATGGTAAACGACCTTCATATGAACCTCCTTCTCAGCCCCCCAACTCAGGCAAGGGGACGGTTCGGTTGCCTCGCACCTGCCCTTTTCGGACACGGCTGGGCTGCTTTCTCTCCCCGCCCCCGTCCCGCGGCAGCCGGTGGGCGGAGCGGGCAAGATGATTGTCTCTTGCCGCCAGACTAGACTGTAGGCTCATTTGTTTGCCTAAATTTGCACTTACATCCCGATGTATCCATTATAACATCCACTCCCATGATGTCCCGGTCATAAAAGCCCCCCTGACAACCTGGTCAATGGTAAAATGGGGATGATCGACTTATCCTGCTGTGTCTGGCCAAGGATCAGCGAGGCAACAGAACCGTCCCCATGCCTCACCCGTGCCGCACCGTGGATTCAGGCAATTATTCTGACCAAGGAGAGATGACTGGATGGATCTGGCCCAACTCATCCGCCGATTGCGCCGCAAGATGACCCCGGACATGCGCGCGCAGGTTTACAAACGTATCAGTGAACCATCCAAGCCTTCGGCTTCCTTTTATCTGATGGTGAGCTTGTCGGCTATCATCGCCACCCTCGGACTGCTGGCTAACAGCACCGCGGTGGTGATCGGAGCGATGCTGGTGGCACCCTTGATGAGCCCCATATTCGGTATCGCCTTGGGTTTGACCCTGGGTGACCGCCGGCTGCTGACCACGGCCTTAGTGGCGGAGTCCGCAGGCGTGTTGCTGGCAATCGTACTGCCGGTCGTCATCGGCCTGATCCCAATGCGTCCTGACTTCGGCACCGAAATCCTGGCTCGCACCCAACCTACCGTTTATGACATCCTCATCGCCCTGGCCTCAGGGTTGGCCGGCGCCTATGCTCTAGTCGACGAGAAGATCAGTCCGGCTCTCCCCGGGGTGGCCATCGCCACCGCTCTGGTACCACCTCTGGCGGCCTGCGGACTCAACATCGCAGCGGCCAACTGGATTTTGGCCGGAGGTGCTTTCCTACTCTTCGCGGTCAACTTCGTAGCCATTGAATTTGCTGCCGCCCTCGTATTTACCTGGTCGGGAGCGGTGGGTTTCTCGCCCACCAGCGGCGGCACCCTTATGAAATCGATATTTCAACGCTTGGGGATCAGTATGCTGATCCTTCTTATAGCGGCTTCATTTATGACCCAAACCCTGGTAAAGATAGTAGCGGAGCGCAAGCAGGACAATGACATCCGCACGGTTCTGTCCGAGCAGTTGAGTACTGTTGCCGGAGCCCGGCTGTCTGATATCAAGCTCGACCAAGGCAGCGCAGGGCTGCAGGTCATCGCCACGGTCACCACCACCCAGGAATTCGAACCCTCTCAAGTGGCCCGTTGGGAAGACGTGCTGCAAGCCCGCATAGATCCGGGAGCCCGGTTGATCGTGCGTACCGTGCTCTCCAAGGACATCGACCGCAGCGGCCTGGTCTTCATGAGCCAGGAGGACTTGATCCGTCACCACCAGATAAGCGAAGAGAGCAGGTACATGAACGAGGTCTCCCGGGTGGTCAGCAGTTACATCCAGACCGTAGCCGGCGTTCAGGTGACAGATGTCAGCAAGACCAGTCAGGAAAAGGGCGCCCAAATAACGATAACTGTCAGGACCCCCACCGCCATGACCCCATCCCAGGTGCAGCAGCTTCAGGACAGACTGCGCCAAGATGTGGACGAGGAGATCGTCTTGGTGGTCAGGTCAGTGCTCACCACCGACGCAGATGCTGAAGGCTTCATGCACATGCCTTTGGATTTTGCCGCCACTCTGGAGGGTGAAGACCAGGAGCTTTACCGGCGCCTCACCAATGACGTCGCCTGGTACCTGGGGCAGCAGGTGGAGGGTGTCAAGCTGGAGCGACTGCGCTTCGATTACCTTGGGGAGAACGCCATCCGGGTGGAGGCCA
>JAQVXF010000187.1 GCA_028709355.1 Syntrophomonas sp. | reverse complement strand
CCCGGAAGAAATAGGGTTCGATGACCGTGATCTCATTGCCGAACCGGTCCTTGTTATAGCGGCAATAACGGGTGCTCTCCTGGCTGTAGGCAGCAATCCGGTGCCGCACCACCTCGTGCGAGATACCACGGTCGATAATGAGCATGACGGTGGCTTTCTCATGTTCGATGATCGATTCATGGCCTAAGGTCAGCTTCGACTTAAGGAAATTGGGATTAGTGGTGCCAGTCATCAGATCTTCTGATTTATAACAGGTCCGGGCATATCGTTCCAATCTACGCAACAGATGCTGATTGAGTTCCGCCTCCGGTATCAATACCTGCGGTTGTTGAATAATCATTCCTTCACTGCCCTTCCATCATCTCTTCTAATCGGCTTTCCGACATAATAAGAATAGCCGAACCTTTGCGAAACCGCCATATCCCATAAATGCCCCGCCGAATGGTATTAATTCAAATGGAGCAGCTAATCTGCCTGTTCACTTTCATTTCTACTTAAAGAGACAGCCCTCAGCGGAGTTGGACTCCTTAATATCACCTAATCAGACCCGTCGATCAATTTGATCAGTTCCGCCAATCGGGCCTGATCGCCCTTAAGATAGACATAGCCGATCAGGGCCTCGAAACCCGTGCTCAGACGGTATTCCTGCATGTCGGCATTTTTGGGCGGGGTGCTCTTGGTATTGCGCCCCCGCCTAACGATGTCCTGTTCCTGCTCCGATAAATGGTTGTAGAGTTTCCTTGCCAGCCGGGCTTGGTTTTCCGCTCGTACCATCGCCACTGTCTCCGCATGGAGGTCCCTGATCCGCCGTTGCCCAGCCACCACCAATCGGCTCCGCACTATCAATTCAAAAACTGCGTCGCCTACATAGGCCAGCAACAGCGGCGAATATTGGCTGAGCGTCTTTTCATCCAAGGATTCATGCATCAGCAAATTTCCAGCGGGCTCCTTCCCGGGTATCTTCCAGAAGTATACCAACCTCTTTCAGGTTGTTCCTTAACTGGTCGGCTCGTTCGTATTCTTGTCGGTTTTTAAACTCCTGCCGTAGTTGGATTAAAAACTCCATTATCTCATCTATGAGCGGTGCTCTGTCATAACGAAACACACTGCCCCCGGCTTTATCTTCCACCTTGATCTCTTTTTGGTGCATGAAGTCCCGCAGGGAATCTGCCAGTTGGTAGTCTTTTTCGCTGCGAGCCTGGTTTCTCAAGTTGAGTACCAATTGCAGGAGATCATCGATAGCCTGCCCGTCTTGCGTGGGGGTATCCATAAATATTCCCAGCACTAATCCTAGTTTGCGGAAGATATCGATAGCCGGCTGTAAAATCTCCTTATCAGCAGTCCGGCTGGAATCAGCCCCGGCTATGAAAGCGTTTATCTGGTGGGATAGTTCAAACAGGTAACCGATGGCTTTGGCGCTGTTGAAATCATCGTCCATAGACTCGATGAACTTGTCCTCCAATTGTCTGGCCTGGATCAGCAGTTCCGAATCGGGAGCCCCCTGGGTATCTGCCGCCACTGTCCCCGCCAGGAACTCCTGGGCCAGCGCCAGGGTCGTCTTCAAGCGACCCAGAGCTTTTTTGGCTTCCTCCAGCTTTCCATCGTCGAAATCCAACGGACTGCGATAATGGGTAGCTATTAGGTAGTAACGCACCACATCCTGGGGGTAGCGGGCCAGTATATCCCGCAGGATGAAGAAGTTTCCCAGGGATTTGGACATCTTTTCGCTGTTGACGGTGATAAAACCATTGTGCATCCAATAGTTGACGAAGGGTTTGCCGGTGCAGGCCTCTGCTTGGGCTATCTCATTCTCGTGATGGGGAAATATTAGGTCAGCCCCGCCGCCGTGTATGTCCAGAGTCTCACCTAAATATTTGGTGGACATGACGGAGCATTCGATGTGCCAACCGGGCCTTCCTGGCCCCCAAGGGCTGTCCCAACAGGGCTCTCCCGGCTTGGCTCGCTTCCAAAGAGCGAAGTCCACGGGTGCTTCTTTGCGCTCATCGACCTCGACCCTGGCTCCCGCCAGCATATCCTCCAGCGAACGTCCTGACAGTTTGCCATAGGGCTGGAAAGCCTTCACCCGATAGTAAATATCGCCATCGATTTCATAAGCAAACCCCTTACCCATCAATGCTTCTATGGCCGCTATTATGTCGGGAATATGCTCACTTACCCGCGGATGGATATCCGCCCTGGCTATCCCCAGTGCATCAGCATCGACGAAATATTCATCTATGAAGCGTTGGGCCACCTGGCTGGGATCATTCCCCTCCTCGCGGGCACGGTTGATGATCTTGTCATCCACGTCGGTAAAATTCTGCACATAACGGACCTCATAACCCCGGTAATCCAGGTATCGCCTGACAGTGTCAAAGACTACCAGGGGGCGGGCATTACCCAGGTGGATATAGTTGTAAGTAGTCGGTCCGCAAACATACATGTTTACCTGGCCTGGGTTAAGAGTTACTAACTCTTCTTTGCGGCCAGTCAGGGTGTTGTGGATCTTCATCCGCGGCTGCCTCCTTCTGTAATAGCTCTACCTTCTTCTCCAATTCATCGATGGTGGCCTGCATGGCGGTCAGGGCATCTGCGATCGGGTCGGGGAGGATGTTATGATTCAGGTCCACCTCTTCATAGCCCTCGGCCATCTTCAATCCGTCATAGGCCACGACCCGGCCGGGTATGCCGACCACGGTGCAGTGAGGCGGAACTGCTTTCACTACCACGGATCCTCCCCCGATCTTGGCATGGTCACCGACTGTAAAGGATCCCAGCACCTTGGCCCCAGCACTGATCGTAACATTATTGCCGATGGTAGGATGGCGTTTGCCCTTCTCCTTCCCAGATCCCCCCAGGGTGACTCCCTGGTAAATAGTGACGTTGTCTCCTATCTCGGTGGTTTCGCCAATGACTACCCCACTGCCATGGTCAATAAAGAATCCCTTGCCTATCTGGGCCCCTGGGTGGATCTCTATCCCCGTCAGGAACCGGCTGACATGTGACACCAGGCGGGCTAAAAAAAACCAACGCTTGGTATATAGGAAGTGAGCGATGCGATGGTTGATCACCGCATGAAAGCCCGGGTAGAGAAAGATAATCTCGGCGACGCTGCGCGCTGCTGGATCTCTTTCAAAGACAACCTGAATCTCTCTCTTCAGTGCTGTCAGCATAATGATATCCCCTTTCAAAAATGACCCCAACAACAAAAAATCCCTTCATCCCTGATTCAGAGACGAAAGGTCATGCTTCCGCGGTTCCACTCTGCTTGAGCACCATAAGATGCTCCGCTTGAAGGAATGATAACGGTTTTCACCGGGTAAACCTACTATCAATTCGGTCTACCTGCTCCTGGGCGCACTTCCGACGACTTCATACTGGGAGAGGGCTCTCAGCCGGTGACCCTCTTTCTCTGGCAGCGATC
>JAQVXF010000011.1 GCA_028709355.1 Syntrophomonas sp. | reverse complement strand
CCACTACCCATTCCTGGCCCCGGTTATTAGCGATTTGGCGGGCCCAGGTGTGACCCTGGTCGATCCAGCTGACGAGACGGTGGCCGAACTGGCCCACAGCCTGGCTCGCGGGGAGATGATGAACGACACCAGGTCAGCGGCGAGCCGCAGCTATTACGTCAGTGGCAATGCCGAGTATTTCTATCAGTTGGGACGGATGCTGGTCGGGGATGCCATCACCAAGGTCAGCCAGCATCATATGGACAGCGATATACTATTACCCGGTTTGAAGGGGGAGGAATATGCGCAGCATCTGGGTTGAGACTGTCGAACAAGCCGTCTCCCAAGCGGTGGTCAGGATCAACACCTGCCTGCCACCTGATATAGAAAAAGCCTTGGCCCAAGCCTTGTATAAAGAAACCAATCCGGCTGCCGCCCATTGCCTTCAGGTCCTGTTGGAGAATACCCAAATCGCCACCGAGGATAAGGTTCCCCTGTGCCAGGATACCGGTATGGTAGTGGTCCACTTGGAATTGGGCCAGGATGTACATGTGAAAGGGGGTTCCCTGGAGGAGGCCGTCAATCAAGGAGTTCGGGATGGCTACCAGCGAGGATTCCTGCGCAAATCGATAGTGCAAGATCCTTTCCAGCGAATCAATACCGGGGACAATACCCCGGCCATCATCCATACCCGCCTGGTGGAAGGCGACCAGATGCGCCTGCTGATAGCCGCCAAAGGTGCCGGCAGTGAGAACATGGGTCAATTGGCCATGCTCAAACCGGCCGCCGGCATCGATGGAGTCAAGGACTTCATCCTCTCAGTGGTTCAGGAAGCGGGAGGCAATCCCTGTCCTCCCATAATCGTGGGGGTCGGGGTCGGGGGGAATATGGAGAAGGTTGCTCTTCTGGCCAAACAGGCGGTGCTGCGCGAGATTGGCCGGTCCAATCCCCACACCGCGATCGCAGCAATGGAGGCGGAGATGCTGGCCCGGATCAATGCTTTAGGCATTGGAGTACAGGGCTTGGGCGGAGAGACTACCGCCCTGGCCGTGCACATCGAGACCTATCCGACCCATATGGCCAGCCTGCCGGTGGCAGTCAACCTGGGCTGCCACTCCACTCGCCGGGTGACTATTGATTTGTAGACAGACTTCAAGGAATATTACTGCCCGGGGAGAGAAGGGACGCTAATTATACCTGACTCCCAGCCCAGATTCAGTTAGGAGTGTGGAGATGAAAGTGCTGCAGGCGCCGCTCAACCGAGATGACATATTGAACTTGACCGTGGGTGAGGTGGTGCTGGTCAACGGCACCGTCTATACCGGCCGGGATGCGGCCCACCAGAGGATGGCAACAGCCCTCCGGGAGGGGCGGAATCTGCCCTTCGATCCCGAAGGGCAGATCATCTACTACACCGGGCCCAGCCCAGCGCCGCCAGGCAGGGCGATAGGGTCAGCCGGACCGACCACCTCGGGGCGGATGGATGCCTATGCACCATTGCTCATCGAGCGGGGATTGAAGGTTATGATCGGCAAAGGGGAGCGCAACCAGGAGGTCAAAGCGGCCATGCGCAAACACGGGGCGGTTTACCTGGCCGCGGTGGGCGGGGCCGGAGCCTACCTGGCCCGACGGATAACTGCTGCCACGGTGATCGCCTATGCGGACTTGGGTGCGGAGGCGGTATATGAATTGGAGGTGCGGGATTTTCCCTGCATAGTAGCTATCGATGCATACGGCAATGATATTTTTGATCGCAAAGAAGGGCAAGGAGGATGTCATGACCAGACCTAATAATCGCCAAACTAATGAGATGCGGCAGATCCGCTTCACCCCAGGCTTCACCAAGAATCCCGACGGATCGGTATTGGTACAGACTGGTGACACAATGGTATTGTGCTCGGCCATGCTGGAAAATAAGGTGCCGCCATTCTTGAAAGGCAGCGGTTCTGGATGGGTGACAGCCGAATATTCATTGTTGCCGTCATCCACCGAGACCCGCACCCAACGCGAGGCCTCCAGAGGCAGGATCACTGGCCGGACCTCGGAGATCCAGCGCTTGATTGGCAGATCATTGCGAGCCGTGGTCGATTTAAGAACATTGGGGGAACGCACCATATGGATTGATTGCGACGTCCTGCAGGCTGACGGGGGAACCCGGACTGCGTCCATCAGTGGGGCTTTTGTGGCGCTGTGCCTGGCCCTGATGAAATTACAGGCGGAGGGAGTCATAAACAAGCTGCCCATCCGGGATTACGTAGCGGCTACCAGTGTCGGCATTGTCGATGGTGAAATTGTGTTGGACCTGGAGTACACAGAGGATTCCCGCGCTGAAGTCGACATGAATGTGGTGATGACCGGTCGGGGGGAATTCGTGGAGGTCCAGGGGACTGCCGAGGGGACTCCCTATAGCAAGGCCCAGCTGGATGCCATGCTGGCATTGGCCCACAGGGGGATCCGGGAAATATTTGGGCTGCAGGCCAATATTATCGGGAAAGGAATCGGTGATGGCCCGGGAACTACTGATAGCTACTAGAAATCAGAAGAAGAAAACAGAGTTGCAGGAGGTCCTGGCGGGCTGGGATCTACGCTTGATCAGCCTCGACCAGATCGAAACGATGCCGGAGGTGGAGGAAGACGGGGCCACTTTTTCCGACAATGCTATCAAGAAGGCCCGCACCATAGCCGAGGCCAGCGGGATGATCACCCTGGCCGATGATTCCGGGTTGGTAGTGGATGCTCTGGATGGAGCTCCGGGAATATTCTCCGCCCGTTTTGCCGGCCCGGGATGCACTGACGAAGATAATAACGCCAGATTGTTGGAATTGTTGCGGGGAGTACCTGAGCCTCAGCGCCTCGCTCGATTTGTCTGTGTTATCGCGGTGGCCGTTCCTGGGGGCGGTTTGGAGACTGTATCAGGGATCTGCGAGGGCCAGATACTGCTGGCTCCCCGCGGTAATAAAGGCTTTGGGTATGATCCTTTATTCTTGCCGGCCGGCTGCCGCCAGACCTTTGCCGAAATCGACTCTGCCACCAAGAACCTGATCAGTCATCGGGGGCGGGCTTTGCAGGCGGTCAAGCTAGCTCTGCAGCGTCTCCTGGACACGGAGGGATGGGTTTGCTGATTGCCGCGGTGGCTGACACGCATGGTCAGGTTGACACCATAATCGCCCAGCTGATCAAGGCCCGACCTGACTATCTCTTGTTTGCTGGTGACTTTTACCGGGATGGCCGGGCGATAGCTAAAAAGCTTCAGATCGAAGCCGCGGTTGTCTCCGGCAATAGCGATAGACTTCACCGTGATCGCCAACAGTTGGTGGTAGACTTCGAAACACATCGCTTCTTATTGATCCATGGTCACCAATATGGAGTAAAACAATCACTCAACCGGTTGTATTACTACGCCCTGGAACTGGAGGTGAATGCGGTGGTCTTCGGGCATACCCATAGCCCCTTCTGTGAACTAATGGGCGATATCTGGATGGTCAATCCGGGCAGCCCGGTCAAACCGCGTCATCTGGGCCCGGGCAGCTTTGCCTTGATCCAGACTGACGCAACCGGCATCAGACCATCTATTGTGGGAATGGGCTGGTAGTGCGGCTGCTGGCGGCGAGACAAAACATAAAAACTGCGCTATAATTCTTAATGATCGTAAAGCGACTTGCATGATGATATCGGACGAAAGGGGAATTCAGGTGGAACAACTGGCTAAACAGGTCAAGAATGAGTTGCTGCGGACCGGGCTTTGGTTCGTCATCGCCATGGGGGCCGGAATTGGGATATTCCTGGTAGTATGGAAATAGAGTATTAGCATGTTTCGGCGTAAGGAGCGGTTGAAGGGCGACTGCTCCTTGTCTTTTTTTTGGAGACGATGGACCGCTGCGATGCGTTTGGGAGTTGACAGGGATTAAACGATAATCCTATAATAATAATATTGATACCCGTCCAGGGTATAAAGAGGTGACCTAATGCAGACAGACAAGAGAAAAGTTATTTCCCGGCTGCGGCGCATCGAGGGGCAGGTCAGGGGAGTGCAGCGGATGATAGAGGAGGAAGCCGATTGCAGTGAAATCCTCAATCAGATAACCGCCATTAAATCGGCTGTGCATCAGGCCGGAGTGATAATCTTCCAGAGCCATGCCCGGGAATGTATCGCCAGGTCGCTCCAACAGGGTGACAGTGACCAGAGCTTCGAAGAGATGGTGCAAGTGATGGGCAGATTCATAAAATAGGGATGAGGAGGAATTGATATGTCCAATGTCAAGACTATTACCGCCGATAATTTCGAGAGCGAAGTAATTAAGGCCGACAAACCAGTCCTGGTAGATTTTTGGGCTCCCTGGTGTGGACCCTGCAAGATGATAGGCCCATTGATCGAAGTCCTGGCTGATGAAAACGCCAGCAAAATAGGGATTGGCAAACTAAATGTGGACGAAAATCCAACCCTGGCGGCTCAGTATGGGGTGCGCGGTATTCCCACTCTGCTGTTTTTCAAAGAGGGACAGGAAGTTAAACGTATCGTCGGGGGGCAGAACAAGGGTCAGCTCCAACAAGCCATCGACGAAGTTGCCGGTTAAACACCAGAAGACCACTACGGGTCCAAGGGCTGATAGTCAGTGTGATTGCGCTGATAGTCAGCCTTTTTTTTCGGGGTGCAGCTGAGCCAGGTATCTTTGAATATCTCTCTCATAGCCATGGGGGCCGGGCCGGTAAAATGACACCTCCCCCAATTCCATGGGCAGATAATCCTGCTGCACATATCCTCCGAAATCATGGGGATATTTATAGCCCTTGCCTTTGCCGAGCAGGGGACCGGCCAAGCGATGAGAAGTGTCGCCCAGGTGGTCGGGGACCTTGACCCGGTTACCGGCCCGTACTTGAGCCAGGGCGCTGTCGATAGCCGTTTTAGCGCTGTTGCTCTTAGGTGCGGTGGCTAGGTAAATGACCGCTTCGGCCAGCGGGATACGGGCTTCGGGCAGCCCAACGTATTCTACCGCAGAAGCAGCGGCGGTGGCCAGGGCTAGGGCGCTCGGATCGGCCAAGCCGATGTCTTCGGCGGCATGCACAATCAGGCGCCGGGCGATGTAACGCGGATCCTCGCCTGCTTCCAGCATTACCGCCATCCAATACAGGGCTGCATCGGGATCGGAACCGCGGATGCTTTTTATGAAGGCCGAGATGGTGTCGTAGTGATAATCGCCGCTGCGGTCATATTTTAGGATAAGCTTACCGGCTACCTTGGTCACCAACTCGCTGGTAATCAGCAGGTTGGCATTGCTGCCGCCGAAGGAGTTATTGATGGCATCCAAGATATTGAGAGCCATGCGGGCGTCACCTTGGGCGGCCTGGGCTACCCGGCACAGCGCTTCTTCCTCGATAGTGATATTCAGACCTCCCAAGCCGCGTTCCTGATCTTGCAGGGCGGAGCGGATAATACGGGTGATGGCTTCAGTATCGAGGGCTTCCAGGATATACAGTTTTAGCCGCGAGAGCAAGGCGCTATTTAATTCATAGAGAGGATTTTCGGTGGTGGCTCCCACCAGGACCAGGGTGCCGTCTTCAACAAAGGGGAGGAGCACATCCTGCTGACTTTTATTGAAACGATGGATCTCATCCACAAACAGGATGGTGGGCTGTTGGTAGAATTTAAGCCGGTCGGCGGCGTCCCGGGCGATCTTGCGGATATCACCGACCCCGGCAGTGACTGCTTGAAGGTATTCGAAATGGGAACTGGTCATCCGGGCGATGATGCGGGCGATACTGGTCTTGCCCGTGCCAGGTGGTCCATAAAGGATGAAGGAGTGCAGTTGGTCCCTTTCAATGGCGGTGCGCAATGGTGCCCCCCGGCGGACCACATGTTCCTGGCCGGCCACCTCGTCCAAGGTTTGGGGACGCATCCGCCAGGCCAGGGGAGCATTCATTTCCCGGTGCCGTTCAACACTGGACGAAAACAGATCCATCACCATCGCACCTCCTGTAAACTGAACCAGTCCTATTGGCATTCATTATAGACCAAGCCGGAATTCCCTGCCAGCCAGGAGGTGGGCAAAGGACCGCATAGTCGCAGGGACTAGCGCTCCCCAACCGTCCTCAATTGTCGCTGGCGCCAGAATGGGTTGACAGGGTTCCTACTACCCTAATCATGGCCGCCAGGATTATCGGCAACATATTTAGACCGTCGCACGGCAGGCGGTTGCGGGCATAATTTGCCGGGATGCTTTGTTGACACCGGCTCATTTATAAAAGAAAATAGTCTAATAGAGTATTTAAGGAATAGAGGGGGACTGTTTTGTGTGGACCAGCAGCGAGATTCGTAAGACATTCCTGAAATATTTTGAGGAACGCCAGCACACGGTTGTGGACAGTTCTTCACTAGTTCCTTTCAACGATCCCACCCTGCTCTTTACCAATGCCGGCATGAATCAATTCAAAGATGTTTTCCTGGGGATTGACAAAAGGCCGTACACTCGTGCCACCACTTCCCAGAAATGTGTGCGGGCGGGCGGTAAACACAACGATTTGGATACGGTAGGACGTACTCCTCGTCATCATACCTTCTTCGAGATGCTGGGCAATTTCTCCTTCGGAGATTATTTTAAGGAGGATGCCATCCGATTCGCCTGGGAGTTTCTGACGGAAGTGGCGAAACTGCCGGCGGACCAACTCTGGGCCACTATATACCAGGATGACGACGATGCCTACAATTTGTGGCTGGATATGATAGGGGTTCCGGCCCAGAGAATTGTTAGGCTAGGGGAGAAGGACAACTTTTGGAGCATGGGCGACACCGGCCCCTGCGGCCCCTGCAGCGAGATCCTATATGACCGGGGCGAATCATATTCCTGCGGGCATCCCCAATGTGGCATCGGGGTGTGTGATTGCGACCGCTGGCTGGAGATATGGAATTTGGTCTTTATGCAATTCAACCGCAACGAAGCGGGGGAGATGTTACCGCTGCCCCGGCCCAGTATTGATACCGGTATGGGCTTGGAGAGGCTCACCTCTATCCTGCAGAAGGTGGACAGCAATTTCGAAACCGATCTTTTTATACCTATCATCAAAAACATCGAGATCCTGACCGACCGGAAATATAATTCGGGCGAAGCCGGCTTTCCTTTCCGGGTGATCGCCGATCATAGCCGGGCCTGCACTTTCTTGATCGCTGATGGGGTACTGCCCAGCAATGATGGGCGGGGCTATGTGCTGCGCCGCATCTTACGGCGGGCAGTCAGGTTTGGTCAATTCCTGGGCCTCGAGGAGCCGTTTTTATACAAGAATGTCTCGGTAGTATCCAACCTTATGCAAGATGCTTATCCTGAGCTGGTGGAGAAAGAGAGCTTTGTCCAGGAAGTGATCAAGCTCGAGGAAGAACGCTTTTTTGTCACCCTGAAAGAAGGGGTCAAAAAGGTGGAGGAGATAATCCAGTCCGCCAATGCCGCCGACCGCCATGTTATAACCGGAGCTGAAGCTTTTACCCTCTATGACACTTATGGTTTTCCCCTTGACCTGACCGAGGATATGGCGGAAGAGAATCGCTTCACGGTTGATACCGACGGTTTCCACCGTATGATGGAAGAACAGCGCCATCGGGCCCGGCAAGCCCAGAAGAGTGACATTGCTTTCGAGGGTGAGCAGATGTTGGCCCAGGTCCTGGCTGATGTGCCCCCGACTGGGTTTACCGGCTATGATCGCTACGAGGATGAATCAGTAGTTGTGGCTATAATCAAGGATAACTTACGGGAAGGATTCGCCGCCGATACCGAAGTGATAGTGATAACCTCAAGCACCCCTTTCTATGCCGAAAGCGGCGGACAGGTGGCTGACACCGGCTTGATCTGCGGCGCTACCGGTACCGTCCGGGTGGTCGATGTCCAGAAGGTATCAGGGTGGATTCTCCACCGCGGCTTGCTCTCGGGCAGCCTGCGCAGCGGCGATCTGGTCCGTTTGGAACTGGATGCTGAACTGCGACTGGATACTTCCCGCAATCATACCGCCACCCATCTTCTCCACAAAGCCCTGCGCCTGGTTCTGGGTGACCACGCCCAACAAAAGGGTTCACTGGTGGAGCCGGCCAAGCTGCGCTTTGATTTTTCCCAGCTGTCAGCGCTAACCCCCGAACAAGTGGATGAGATAGAAGAGATTGTCAACCAGGCCATACTGGATAGCCGCCCGGTGCGGACCACCGTTACCGACATCAATCATGCCCGGGAAATGGGGGCCACTGCTTTGTTCGGAGAGAAATATGGTGATGAAGTAAGGGTGGTTGAGGTCAACGACTTCAGCATGGAACTCTGTGGAGGGGCTCATGTCAGGAATACCGGCGAGATAGGTTTGTTTAAAATAGTCGGTGAGGGCAGCATCGGCTCGGGGTTGCGCCGGATCGAAGCTCTTACCGGCAAGGGTGCCAGGGGCTACTTCAAAGAGATTGAACGTGAGGCTAAGGAGGCAGCCAGTTTCCTGAAGACTACCCCATCCGATATCTCCAAACGGATTGAGGCCCTCAATCGGACCATGAAAGAAAAAGACAAAGAGATAATGCAGTTGAAGACTCGTCTTTCCAAGGCCGCCAGTGAAAACATCACAGACCGGGTGGTAAATATGAAGGGCGCCCAAGTGCTGATCACCGAGGTGCAAAGTACCGACGCCAACAGCTTGAGGGAAAGTGCGGATAGACTTAGAGATAAATTAGGCAGCGCCGTGGTGCTGCTGGGGGCTGTCATCGATGGGCGGGTAGCCCTGGTGTGCTTTGTCAGCAAGGACCTCATCCAGCGGGGTATCAACGCAGGCCAGCTGGTTGGTGTGGCTGCCCGGATTACAGGTGGCGGCGGCGGCGGTCGGGCAGATATGGCCCAAGCTGGCGGCAAGGATGTGGACCAATTATCCAATGGCCTGGCTGCAGCCCAGGAGATGGTGCAGAAATCCTTGACCTAAATTGGCAGGAGACAGCACCACCGAGATAGAATGACAAGGTTGAAAGGGAGGTGGTTTGTATGCCTCAGGATTACGGTGACCAGACAGTCAGCTTCAAATTGGAAAAGGATAAGCCCGATCAGGTCTACAGCATTCTCAAAACGGTCTACGCGGCCTTGGAGGAGAAGGGATACAATCCTTTGAACCAGTTGGTGGGTTACATGTTATCAGGTGAGCCGGCCTACATTACCAGCCA
This sequence comes from Syntrophomonas sp., assembly GCA_028709355.1. Classification (GTDB taxonomy): domain Bacteria; phylum Bacillota; class Syntrophomonadia; order Syntrophomonadales; family Syntrophomonadaceae; genus PHAA01. Next base: position 5,273 of record JAQVXF010000011.1, on the reverse strand, counting down.
CAAGCAAGCCCGCAACCTGATCTGCAAGATAGACCGGGATGAGATAATGGAGGTGCTCCTCAAGAAATACCTGGAGTAAGAAAATCAGGATGCCCCCGCGCATTGGCCCGGGGGTTTCGTTTTGTTGACGTTTCCCGGTCGGCGGCGGATAAATCATGATCCGGTGGGCCACCGGGTCGATCGGGACGGGGATAAATTATTATGAGAATAATGGGCTTGGACGTAGGGGAAAAGAGAATAGGTATCGCCATTAGTGACCAGTTGGGCTGGACCGCCCAGGGTCATTCGGTGCTGGCGCGGCGAAACCTTCAGGGGGATCTGGAACGGTTGGGCGAGCTATGTTCGGCCAACGAAGTCGGGACCATCGTGGTCGGGTTTCCCCGCAACATGAACGGTACTATCGGCCCCAAGGGCATAGAAATCATGGAATTCGGGCAGTTGCTGCAGGAGCAGCTGGGACTGCCGGTAGAGTATTGGGATGAACGATTGACCACTGTAGCCGCAGAGAGGATGTTGGTGGAAGCCAATGTCAGCCGCCGCCGGCGCAAACAGGTGATCGACAAAATTGCGGCGGTCAATATCCTGCAAGGATACCTGGATCGGCAGGCGCACAAGTAGTTTGACAAAGGATGGATGGTAAGATTAGAATGACGGTAGTTTAATTAGGAGGTTAATATATGAGTAATGAAGAAATCTTTGACGATGAGGAGTTTCCTATACTGGTCTTGGTTGATGAGGACGGCGAGGAGCATGAGTTTGAACTTCTGGCTGAACTGGAAGTGGAGGACCAGAATTACCGGGTGTTGATTCCGTACAGCGAAGAGGAACCCAGCGAGGACGACGATGAAGAGGTGGAGGTAGTCATTCTCAAGGTAGTCTACGATGAGGAAGGCAATGAGTACCTGGGCGATATAGAAGATGATGAGGAATGGGAGAAGGTAGCCGATGCCTGGCAGGAACTGGCTGACAGCGAAGAAGACCTATAGTCTTTGCCAGTTATAAGAGATTTCCTGCCCGACCAGACCGCAACCGAATTTAATAGGGGATCGCCGGCCCAGGATTGATACGTATTGCACTATGCGTTGATTGACTGGGCTTTTCGAATATGGGTTCGGGTTCAGCCGCTGCCTGAGCGGGTTGGCAGCGACAGTCCTTTTTGTGACCAGGCTGCATTATAATCAGGGAAGGATTAATTCCAATCTCGATGGAGGAAGTATATTGGACCAGGAAATAAAACAAGAGAACAGCAAGGCGGCAACAAGACGGCCGTCGCGATGGATCCAGGTGCTGGTAGCACTAGTAGTGATTGTGGCCGCGACTTGTTTCGGCATGTACTACCGTTTTGCCAACAGCACCACCTTTGCCACCGGAGTGGAGATCGGCGGGGTGATGGTCGAGGGTTTAAGCCAGACCCAGGCGGAGGCGGCGCTGGACAAGGGTCTACAGGAATTCAATGCCACCCGGGTTAAGTTTTCTAAAGACGCTTACAACTATGAAAGCAGCATTGGTGACCTCGTGCAGCTGCAAAGCTCTGGGGAGATAGTGAAAAAAGTCTGGGAGCAGGAACGCACCCGCGGCTGGCAGGCCAAAGCCGCTAACCTGGCTGGGGGTAAAACCATCGGCTATCCAGTGCAGGTGGCGATCGATCCGGAACGGAAGGCCAGCTTGGTGGCGGAGTGGGAGTCCCAGTGGGGGAGAGTTGCTCAGGACGCCAGCCTGGATGTAGATACCCATAATGGGCTGGTGGTAATACCCGGCACTCTCGGCTACAAGGTCAATGTGGAAAAGAGTTTCAGCGGCCTGCCGCAGACTGTGAGCCGAACCGAACCGCTGAGCTTACCGGTAGTGGTCGAGGCGGTCCAACCCGCGGTCACCGCCGAGATGCTCAAGAATATGGGGGAATTGTCCAGCTTCGCCACCTACTTCAATACCGGCGAGGTAAATCGCTCTCATAATTTAAGAAAAGCCACTGCCAGCATCAACAAAAAGGTGCTGCTCCCCAACGAGATCTTTTCGTTCAACGAAACGGTAGGGCAGCGTACCATGGAAATGGGCTACCTGGATGCCATGGTGATTGTAGGCAATAAGTTCGAACCGGGGTTAGGCGGGGGCATCTGCCAGGTTTCCTCCACCTTATACAACGCCTCTCTGTTGGCAGGTCTGGAGATCGTGGAACGCCATAATCATAATCTGGCGGTGGCATATGTCAAAGTCGGACGCGATGCCACGGTCAACTACGGGGTACAGGATTTCAGGTTCAAGAATAACACTGATCGCCCCGTCTTCATCAGGGCCATAACGTCAGGCGGCCAACTGCTGATCAATATCTACGGCAATACCGAGTATAAACAACGGATAGAAATAGCCACCATTATCGATAAGACCTTGGATTATACCACTGTTACTGAGTTTGATCAAACCCTGGCTCCCGGTCAGGAGCTGGTCAACAACAATGGCCAGCCTGGCTACGTGGTACGATCTTTCCGGAAATTCCTGGACAAGGATGGCAAGGTACTGCGTAGCGAACAGCTGGATACGGACACCTATCGGCCGCTTAACCGGTTGGTTTTGAAGGGTCCGGAGCTGGCACCGGGTACTCTTCAGGCGCCCGGTGTAGGGGGGGATGGTGGTCCTACTGATACTACCCAACCCCGCACTCCTTCCCTGGACCAGCCGGGCGAGGATGAAGATGATGAGAGGCCGTTAAACCGACCTACCATTCAACCATAGAACCCGGTTGCCAAAATTTAATCAGAGTCCGCCCGCAATCATCAGAAGGACTTTTAAAGACAGAGGTAGATGGAAATGATTGAGAAGGAAGCAAAAAGATCCGGCGTCAAAATAATAGTGGTAGTTTTGAGCCTGGCTTTAGTTGCGGCACTGGCCGCCTGGCAGTTACTCCATCGGCAACTGCAACCAGTTGATCCAGACGATGCCAGGGTGATAGAGGTACGCCTCCCGGATGACGGTACAGCTTCCGATGTAGCAGCTTTGTTGTCTCAGCATGGCCTGATCCGCAGCGAAAGACTGTTTTTGGCCTATTGCCGTCAACAGGGATTGGACAAACAACTCCAGGCTGGTCTTTACGAATTCAGCCGGAGTATGTCCCTGCCCCAGATGGCTGCCCAGGTTGCGGCAGGGAGAGTCAAAAGCACCACCATGACCGTCCCCGAGGGTTACACGGTCAAACAGATTGGGGAGATGCTGGTAAAAAATCGGGTGTGTACTCAGGAGCAATGGGCCCAAGCCCTGGCCAATGTGGGTGCTCATGATTTCCTGCCCCCGGTCGAGGTCTCTCCCGAGAGGCGTTTGGAAGGTTTTTTGTACCCGGACACCTATCGGATTGATGAGTCCAGCCGGGCTGAGGATATTGTGGCCATGATGCTGGCACATTTCTCTGCCGTTTGGAAGGAACAATTCGCAGCCCAGGCGGAGCAGAAGAACTTGAGTGTAAGGGATACAGTAATTGTCGCATCGCTGATTGAAAGGGAAGCCAGGGTGCCAGAGGAAAGGGAGCGGATTGCCGGGGTGATATACAATCGCCTCCAGGCCGGCATGCCGCTCCAGATTGATGCTACCGTAATCTACAGCTTAGGGGAACATCGGGAGAGGTTGACCTATAAAGACCTGGAGATCGACTCTCCTTATAACACCTACCGCTACCCCGGCCTGCCGGCTGGTCCCATCGCTTCCCCGGGTGGGCAGTCCATCGCCGCCGCTCTGGCACCGGAAGACAACGACTACTTGTACTACGTGGCCAAAGGTGATGGTAGTCACCATTTTTCGATCACTTATGCCGAGCACTTGGCCGCCAAGGCTCGATATGGATTGTGAGCACCATAGAACGGAGCCAAATAAATGCGCAAACCTGAGCTGGTGCTGCCGGCAGGGGATTTAGAGAAACTGACCACCGCTTTTCTTTTCGGAGCGGATTCCGTATATGCCGGGGGTAAGGACTTCAGTCTGCGGGCTTACGCCGGCAACCTTGATCTGGAAGAGATTTCGGCCGGGGTGCAGCAGGCACACCGGCAGGGCAAGAAGATGTATCTCACCGTTAATATCCTGGCCCATAACCGGGATATCGAGTTGCTGCCCCCTTTTCTGGAAGCCATATCCAACCTGGAGTTGGACGGCTTGATAGTGGCTGATCCGGGTATCTTAAGGATGGCAAAGGTCTATGCTCCCCAAGTCCCCATTACGATAAGCACCCAAGCCAATGTCAGCAACTATGAAGCGGCGGCCTTTTATCGTGATCTCGGCGCCAGCCGCATCGTTCTGGCCCGTGAACTCAGCCTGGATGAGATAGTCGACCTCAAGCACCGGGTGGATGTCGAATTGGAAATGTTTGTCCACGGAGCCATGTGCGTTTCCTATTCAGGACGTTGCCTACTCTCCCATTATATGACCGGGCGAAGTGCCAACCGGGGTGCCTGCGCTCATCCTTGCCGCTATTCCTACCGGGTGGTGGAGGAGAAGCGCCCGGGACAATACTACCCGATCGAGGAAGACCAGCGGGGCAGCTATATCTTCAATTCCCGCGATCTCTGCCTGTTGCCCTGTCTGCCCCGTTTGATTGCAGCCGGCATCGATGCCTTCAAAGTGGAGGGCCGCATGAAAAGCCCGCTCTATGTAGCTACCGTAGCCCGAGTCTATCGCCAGGCTATCGACCGCTATAAGAGTACCGGCAGACCTTTCGGCGAGGAGGAGATTGAGGTTTGGCTGACCGAACTCCATACCGTGGCAACCCGGTCCTTTACCACCGGTTTTATCGATGGGGATGCAGGATTGATGATGGACACAGGCAAAACCAGGGTCAGTGGCCGGGCTGATTTTTGTGGGGTGGTCAGGGGTTATGACCGAGAGCGGGGCTGGGTGGAGATCGAGCAACGGTCCAATTTCGGGCCGGGAGATGCCTTGCAGATACTGATTCCTGGTGGTCACACCATTGATGTCGGCCTGTCGAGTCTGTTCGATCAGGAGGGGCGATGGCTGGATCGGGCTCGTCATCCGCTGCAGCGGGTTTACTTTCCTTTTGACCGACCGCTGCCCGACTATAGTATCCTGAGGAGAACCGGTTTTAAAGATGAGTGAGCAGATTTACGCCCGGGTAGCACCGGAGAAGATCGACATGTTGACCAAACTGGTGGAAGCCTATGATAACCTGGGTATAGTCTCGACCATCGACCAGGCCAGCGGCAGGGTGGTAGTGCGGGTGACACCGGATACGTGGGCCGCCATCATGGAAATACTTCGCAATCTGCCTTTTGCGATAG
>JAQVXF010000186.1 GCA_028709355.1 Syntrophomonas sp. | reverse complement strand
AAGATCGGTATCCCTAAAATAACTATCGGTACGAACAGAGATATCACTGCGGTACTTTTGGTCAAGCCCATTACCGCCAAGCAACCCAGGATGAATCCCAGGAAGTTAGATCCCCCATCTCCCATAAATGTCTGGGCCGGATGGAAATTATACGGTAAAAAACCCAAGATAGCCGCCACCAGTATAAAAGCGGCCACGAATACGGTCTGCTGCCCCTGGGTAAAGGCGACATACCCCATCGTCACCGCGGCGATAGCTGAAACCCCAGCGGCCAGGCCATCCAAGCCGTCGATCAGATTGATGGCGTTGGTTATACCCACTATCCAGATGAAGGTCAGCGGGATGGCGAAATAGCCCAAGCTTATCGGTCCATTGAAGGGATTGGTGACAAAACTTACCACTATACCAAAATGGATAGCTATGGCGGCGGCCAGGCACTGGCCCAGCAACTTGACGCCGGCCGGCAATTGCAGCAAGTCATCCAGCACACCCACCAGGAATATCACCAAACCTCCGAACATAATACCGAGAACCGGCTCTGATGCTTGCACCCCAAACAGCAATATGATAAAAAATGCCGAAAAAATACCCAGGCCGCCGAGCCTTGGCATGATGCGGTTATGGACTTTGCGCTGGTCGGGTTGGTCGACTGCCCCGAAACGGTGGGCCAACTGAATGATATACGGCATCGAAAAATATGCGATCCCACTAGCCGCTGCCATCAAGAAGGCTAGTTTAAATAAGGGCATAATAATACTTCTCCTCCCCAGTAGGAATCTAGGATAATTCTAACACCAGCCCGGAATGTTGTCCATATACCAAATTATTGGACTTTGCGGGGATTGCCAACAGAATAGGTGGGGGATAGGGCACCACTCAGTTAAATTTTAAAACACCTCCGCCTAATGTTATAATCAATTGGTGTAACCACGGTCTTTTAAGAAACTGGGAGTGAACCGCCATAATGAAGATTGCCCTATCCGGATATTATGGGTTTGACAACGCAGGTGATGAGGCCTTGCTGGCTGCCATCACTTCTTCCATAAGCAGGCTGCAGCCCGATGCCGATTTCACGGTTTTTTCCGGTAATCCTGGCCAGACTTCATCCCTGCATGGTTTTCATGCTGCCTATCATAAGAATCCCCTGGCAGTCATCCGCGAACTCCGGACTGCGGACCTATTGATAAGCGGTGGGGGCAGCATATTCCAGGATATCACCAGCGCCCTATCGCTTCCTTATTATATTGCCGTGGTGGCCCTGGCCAAACTGTTGGGCAAGCCAGTGGTTTTTTATGCCCAAGGGGTAGGACCTATTAACCGGCCTTTCAGTAGATTTCTCATGCGCCTGGTTGCCAACCGGGTGGACCTCATCACCCTGCGGGATACTGCCTCCAGTCGCTTATTGCTGGAAATGGGAGTTAACCGTCCGCCCCTGATGGTCACGGCGGACCCGGTATTCTCCTTACAACCGGATGAGACTGATGCCAGCTGGGTGAAGAACCTGCTGGCTTCATATGGTATTTCCGGACAATCGCTGGTCGGGGTGGCAGTGCGGCACTGGCCAGCCTTGGAAGGTTACCAGTCCCAATTGGCTCGGCTTCTGGATGAGCTGGTCCAGCGAGGCCACCAGGTGTTATTTGTACCCATGTCTTATCCCGAAGATGTAGGTGAATCGCGGCGGGTGGCGGGATTGATGGAGCGCGATGCGGTGATCCTGGACCAACACCTGACCAGCCAGCAGCACCTGGCTCTGATCGATCACATGGGGCTGATGATCGCGGTAAGATTACATGCGCTGATATTTGCCGCCAATCGAGGCATTCCTTTTGCGGGCATCGCTTATGATCCTAAAGTAGAGGCTTTTTTACAGTCTTTCGGCCTGGTTCCCCTGCCCCAAGAGTATCCGGGCATGAAAGAACAAATAGACAGCCTGCTGGAGGATAGTGATCTGCATGCCCGCATTCGCTTGCGGGCGGTGGAGATGCGGACCCAGGCGGTCCAAAACGCTCACCTGGCCATTGGATTGGTCAAGCGGTCACCAAGGTAACTCACTTAACCTTGGACAAATGCTCGATGCAGAAGAGGTTTTAATATGACTAATGGGGTTCAGAAAACTGGCAAGACATTCATCGGCGTATCGGCGGTAATCTTTTTGTCCAAAGTAATCGGATTCGCCCGCGATATTGTCTTCGCTTCAATATTTGGCACTACCATCTTGACCGATCTCTTCCAGCTCATTTTCAGTTTCCCCGGCTACCTGTTCGTCAGTATCGGCAATGCTCTGTCCTCGGTAAACATCCCCGACCTCACCTATTACATCAACAACCGCACCCGCCAGGAGCGGGATGATTATCTGGCCAATCTTTTCGCCCAGATAACCCTGGCCGCCACCTTCCTGGTGGTTTTAGGGATCATATTTGCCCCCACCCTGACCAGCATAATCGCCCCTGGCTTGAGTGACGATGTGATCAGCTTGGCCGTCATGCTGACCCGCATCATGCTGCCCACCCTGGTCTTTGTGAGTCTCACTTACGTTGCCGCCGGGGTATTACAGGTGCATGGCCATTTTCTACTCTCGGCATCGATCAGCATTCCCTTTAACATATTGGTGATCGCTTCCCTGCTCCTAAAAGGCGACGATTTGATCATGCTGGGTTATGTGACCACCCTGGGCTGGCTGCTGCAGTTCCTCATCCAGGTGCCGGTTCTGCTGAAAGAGAAGTACCATTTCTGGGGCCGGCTTAATTTCCAAAATGAACATACGGTGCTGCTGTTCAAACAGTTGCTCCCCATCTTGCTGGGCAACTCCCTGCTGCAGCTGTGCCTCATCATCGACCGCTCCTTCTCCACTCACCTGCAGGAAGGAACCACTGCGGCCCTGGCTTTCGGCAGCAACCTCTTCGTGACTGTGACCAGCGTGTTTATCGTAGCTATGTCCACGGTGGTGTTTCCGCGTCTGTCGCAGTATTGCCTGGAGGGGGACAAGGACCGGATCAGCGGTTTGCTGAGAAATATCTTCCAGATCCTGCTGTTTATCCTGGTGCCTTATTTGATCTTGGTGGTGTTTTATAATCGGGAATTGATAGCGCTGGTCTATCAGCGGGGAGCTTTTACGGGCGAGTCCACCTCCATCACCGCCCTGGCTTTCCTGGGATATAGCCTGGGGGTAGCCGGTTATGCCTGCCAGGAGATTTTCAACCGGGTCTACTATGCATTGAAAAAGTACCACATTCCCATGAAAGTCAGCATCGTATGCATCGTGCTGAAACTGGTCCTGGACCTGTTTCTCTTCAGAACCAAGGGCATAATAGGCATATCTGTATCCACGTCGGCGGTTATGCTGCTTTACGCTCTCATAATCGGTCTCTTGCTGCGGCGGGAGATCGGCAGTTATATGGGGAGAACCCTATGGAGATTCCTTGTGCATTTGATCATGCCGGTATCGGCCATGACAGGGGTTATCC
>JAQVXF010000185.1 GCA_028709355.1 Syntrophomonas sp. | reverse complement strand
AATACGGCAAAGCCCTGATGAAATGCCAATCGATCTGGAAGCGCACCGAGAATCTCATCAGCATCGCCCATCCCCAGTTCCGGGATGAGTTGATTGGGGAAGCCGGCAAGATGGGCTTCTGGAAACGAAGCAACAAGCTGGAACCTTAGCAGCCAGAAGGTCCGGGACTCTTATGATTGCCTATTCACGACTGCCCGCAGATTTGATACCGCCGCTTAACTCTCCCCTGGGCGCGATCAACCGAACCAACCCATGATAATACAGCAAAAAGGGTGCCTCCCCCGAGGGGCACCCTCGGCTTTTGAATCCAGTCATTAAGAATTGCGGCTAGGATTGCTGCTGACGTCGTATAGAATCTCGGTGTCGCTCCCATCGAAGTAGACCAGGTCCCCGGAATCGAGGTGCCAGACCGCCTGCAAAAGCCGGGGGTGTCTGATGCCGTCCACTTCCCGGTAATCCCCGCAGATCGCTGACCAGCTGACCACCTGGACATTACCGGCGGTGTCTACATAGCGCCGATCAGCGGTGGTGAAGCGCTGCAGCAGGCCTTCACGGTCAAACTCAAAGATGCCGCTGGCCGACAGTCCGTAGTAATTGATGGTAGCCCGGGCCCGGTCCGCATCGATGGCTTCCCAGGTGATATAATCCTGCAGGGCCAGGCTGGGTGCAAGCAGGCTCTCGGCCAGGCAGTTGACCAGGCTGGACTGATCCATGGCCACCCCGGTCTGGTGGAACAGGGTGATATTCTTGGCGATGATCCCGGTCATCGAACCCACCCCTTCCTGATAGGCATCGATCCCCTCGAAGGGGACGCCATACAGGCGGGTGGTGATCAGGGCTATCCGCTGGGGCCGCTGCACCGAATTGTATTGGATGCACTGTATCTGGAGGGGGCGGTCATTGAGAATGAAGTCCACATCGTGATGGATGATCTTCACATTGGTCATCTTGGGGGTGCCGATGAAACCGCAGGTCCGCAGATATCTCTGCACTGGCGGCGGTAAAGCGGCGATATCTGCTTCGGTGAATACTCCTGCCGGGGACCCCGGTTCTTGGTTCTGCCGCTCCACCAATCGCTTGAATTCGGCCTGGGCCGGTGAGTAGGGGATGAAAAACCAAACCAGTATCCCGGCTATCAGTACTGCCCCGACTGCCAATATCCAATTCATCGCTCGCCCGCCTTTTCTCATTATTTGCTCCTCCCTGTCCGCCGCCCCGGCTCGGCCATGGTCACGACTCTAGCGACTGGGTTTGCAGCCATAGGATCGGAACAATCCAAAAGATAACGTACCCAGCATGATCAGGGCGATGAAGTCAATCGAGATCACCGCTACTTCGAACCGATATTCGCGGCTGATCCCGAAGCTAATCGAAATCCAAACCCAAGCAACTACGGCGACCATGAAGCTGAGCAGCGCCATTCCGCTCAGCACCGCCCCGCTCCGCCCCAGCCCCGCAAAAACCGGCACCAGCGCCAGGAGCGAAACGGCCATCAGCAGGTAACCCGCTTCTTCCAGGGCGATGAAGACGCCGTGGGGATTATACTGAATGAGGAGGGCGATCCCGTCCGGCTCCCCGTTGAGCAGGCTGGGTTGGATTACTGCCAGCTGCAGGAAATAATCAACGAAGATTATTCCCGCCGCCATAACTGCCAGGACCAGGGCAATCCGGCTGAATATCTTGCGCTCGGGACTGGTCCAGCAATCGATGCTGACCATGTAGACCACATATATCAAGATCATGACCAGAGCCGCATACATCCAGTAATAGTCGCGGGGGAATCTCGATATGGCTTCGCTATAGGGGTAACTCATCCGGTGGGCGGCGGCAAAAGGCCCCGATAATGGCGGGGTGGCGATTGCCATCGCCAGGGTGAGCAAGGTCATCAGGGCCAGGGACAATGAACTGAGCATGCCCACGGTACGAATCGCATTGGGCTGGTTTTCCACCGGCTCTTGGATATTCATGCCATCAACGCCCTCTCATCATAATAGAATCGCTGCTGTCTCAACATAATCTTCCTTACAAACCGATGCGAAAATTAAAAAACCACAGGCCCAGTCCCCAGAAGGCGTGTAGGGCAGCCACTATAGCCATAGCCCAGCCATTCTTACGGTGCCAGGCAAACGGCACCTTTAGCCAGCGCTTGCCGGTCCCTAACTGGAATCCCAGCATCAACAGCAACAGCAGCCCCAGCCACAAGTGGGCCGGTTGGCCGGCAACAATGGGTACGAACACATTGATTCCCCCTTTTTCAGCTAAATACTATCTGGCGACGATCTGCCAACAGACACACGTTCAAGGTCCACTTCCGGCGGCCTCAAGCCGATGGGGTTCCCCGGCTGCACTCAGGAGGCGGAGGCTGCTGGCGGCACCACCGCCGCGGTGAACTGGCTGTTATAGAGGTCGGCGTAGAAGCCCCCCATCTCCAGCAGCTGGCGGTGGGTGCCCTGCTCGATGATAGCCCCCTGGTCCATGACCAGGATCAAGTCGGCATCGCGGATGGTCGAGAGCCGATGGGCGATCACGAAACTGGTCCGGCCCCGCATCAGGCTGCTCATAGCCTGTTGGATCAGGATCTCGGTGCGGGTATCGATGTTGCTGGTCGCCTCGTCCAGGATGAGGATGGCCGGATCGGCCAGAAAAGCCCGGGCGATGGTCAGCAGCTGCTTCTGGCCCTGCGAAATATTGGAGGCCTCCTCGTTGAGGACGGTCTGGTAGCCCTGGGGCAGGGTGCGGATGAAATGATGGGCATGAGCCGCCTTGGCTGCTGCCACCACCTCGTCATCACTGGCCCCCACTCGCCCATAGCGGATATTTTCGCAGATAGTGCCGTTGAATAGCCAGGTATCCTGCAGCACCATGCCGAACAGGGTGCGCAGTTGGCCCCGCTTCATAGCGGTGATATCCACCCCGTCGATGGTGATACGGCCTCCCCCAACTTCATAGAAGCGCATGATCAGGTTGACCAGGGTAGTCTTGCCGGCCCCGGTGGGTCCGACGATGGCGATGGTCTGGCCCGCCTGCACGTCGATGCTGAGGTCATCGATCAGAGGAACCTCCTCCTGGTAGCGGAACTTGACGTGCTCGAAGCTCACCTCCCCCTGGGGAGACGCGATTCCTCCCGCCGATCCCGGGTCGGGGATCTCTTCCCCTTCGTCCAGCAGTTCGAACACCCGCTCTGCCGAAGCCACTGTGGATTGGAGCACGTTGAAGATGTTGGCCACCTGCATGATGGGATGGGTGAACTGGCGCATATAGTGGATGAAGGCCTGGATGTCGCCGATGGCGATGGTCCGCTGGGCCACCATAAATCCGCCCACGATGCAGACCAGCACATAGCCGATGTTACTGATCAGGTTGAGCAGGGGGAAGATGATACCGGATATGAACTGAGCCCGCCATCCCACCCGGTACAATTCCTGGTTGATGACCTGGAAGCGGTCGATGGAATCCTGCTCATGTCCGAAAGCCTTGACTAT
>JAQVXF010000184.1 GCA_028709355.1 Syntrophomonas sp. | reverse complement strand
AGACGTGTGCTCTTCCGATCTTGAAATGGTCCGCCAGAATGCGGCGGGCCTCTTCCAGACCAGGTACATCTTCTATCCGGGTCAGCACTAATCCCGGGCGGACCAGGGTGTCCTGCCATAGGGTGTCCAGGCTGCTGCCCGCGGGAAGCAGACATTCGACTGGAGCCAATCGCTGCAGTTCACCTTCCAGGTTCAGGTAGCGGTCAGGTCCCTTGAGTTCCGTTACCAGGAAGGTGCCAGTCGAGATATCAACTGAGGCCAGACCTAGGGTCGCTTCGTTTTCGACCAGGACGGTGAGGAAGTTATGGCGGCTTTCATCCAGCATGGCCTCATCGATGATGGTACCGGGGGTGATGATCTTGGTCACCTCCCGTTTGACGATTCCTACCGCATGTTTGGGATTTTCCACCTGATCACAGATGGCTACCCGATATCCCTTGCTTATGAGCCGGGCTATATAATTGTTGGCCGCATGATGCGGAACCCCGCACATCGGAATTTTTTCCGCACTGCCTCCTTCCCGGGCGGTCAGGACGATATCCAGTTCCCGCGAGGCGGTGCGGGCATCTTCGAAAAACATCTCGTAGAAGTCGCCCAGTCGGAAAAACAAGATCTCATCCGGGTATTCCCTTTTGGTCATCAGATATTGCTCGATCATAGGCGTGTACACAGCCAATTATGATACCCTCCCCGGAGAAAAGGATTCTAATCTATCCCATTGCTTCTTGCCCCGATACCCGGCCAGGGCCAGGACTTAAGATCGCGTTCCTTGCCCATGCAGATGGACAGGCGGGCCGCCCGGTACGGGCCGGTCACCGTAGTTACAATATTAATAATGAAAAGCCAACAAAGGATACTCTTCCCCCGGTTGCAGCTGTAGTTGCTGGAGGAATAGTTCGTTACCTGCGCCAGGATGTGATCAATGGGCGCAGGTGCCCCCGCAGGTGCCGCAATCGGCTTCGCATTCATCCCCGGTAACCGCCTGGTTGATAACGAAGTAGACACTGTCCATCAGGTTGTTGAAGTCCTCCTGGGCGCTGACCAGACCCTGGATAAGGGGGTGGTCGTTGAGTTGCTGGTGGAGTGCTTGCAACTTCTCTTCCTCGGCCGGGAGGACCTGCAATCCGTCCCGCAGTTTATTTTCCAACTGAGCTCGGGCTTGCTGATAACTGCTGAGCAGGTCGGCCGCCGCAGGGTCTTCCAGAACCTGGGCTTGGTTGCCTTTGAGGGTATGGACCTGCTCGGACAAGGCGATGGCGCTGCCCAACTCCATAGCTATTTGAATGATTCTTTCGGTTGACATGATTATTCCCCCGTCTTATTGATCTGCCCAGATCTCGCCGAACAGCGAGAAAGTTTTGCCTTTGGTTATCTTGATTTCGGTGCGCTGGCCGACCAGGGTGTCCTCCCCGCTGAAGATCACGATGCGATTGTTGCGGGTTCGCCCGGTAAGTCTGTCAGGATTGGTCTTGCTGGGTCCCTCCACCAGAACTTCCGCGATGCTGCCTTCCAGGGAGCGGTTGATAGCCAGCGCTATGTCGTACTGTAATTGATTCAGTTGGAGCAGGCGCTGCTTTTTCACCTCCAGCTCCACCTGATCATCCATGGTGGCCGCCCTGGTGCCGGAGCGGATGGAATATAGGAAGGTAAAGGCGGCATCGAACCTGACCTGGCGCACCATATCCAGGGTCTGCCGGAAATCTTCTTCACTCTCCCCGGGGAAACCTACAATCAGGTCAGAACTGATAGCCACGCCGGGGATGCGCTCCCTCATCCGCTGGACCAACTGCCGATAGTGTTCGCGGTTGTAACCGCGGTTCATGCGATTAAGGATTCGATCGCTGCCCGCCTGCAGGGGTACATGGATATGCTCGCACAGCTTGTCCCCGGCGGCCATCACATCGATCAACTTGTCCGACATGTCCTTAGGATGCGAGGTAGTGAAACGAATCCTTTCGATACCCTCTATCTTATCCGCCATTAGCAGCAGATCGGCAAAATCATAGCTGTCGCCCAGGCCCTGACCGTAGGAATTGACGTTCTGACCCAGCAGAGTGACCTCTTTGAAACCATCCGCCGCCAGCTGCTCCACTTCACGAATTATGTCGCGGGGATGGCGACTTCTTTCCCTGCCCCTGGTATAGGGAACGATACAATAACTGCAGAAATTGTTGCAGCCATACATTATGTTGACGAAAGCGCTGAGCCCTTCCTTGCGATGAGAGGGAAGATTCTCGATAACCTCTCTGTGGCCGGGCCATACCCTCACCACCCGGTGTTTATATTGGTGATACTCCTCGATCAAATGGGGCAACTCGTGCAGGTTATAGGTTCCGAAGACTACATTCACCCCGAGGCGTTTGACCTTGGCTACCACCTCCGGCAATTGGGCCATACAACCGCCAAAAGCCACTATCAATCCAGGCTTCTGACGCTTTAACTTGAGGTATTCTCCCAGTTTACTGTAGACTTTGTTCTCAGCCGAATGTCTAACGCTGCAGGTGTTAAATATAATGATGTCGGCCATTTCCGCCGGTACTGGTCCGGTATAGCCCTGTCGGTCCATCAGACCGGCCATGATCTCCGAATCACGGACATTCATTTGGCAGCCGTAGGTTTCGACATGGTAAGTGAGGTTGGTTTGCATAAGTGAACTTCCTTTAAATGGTGCTGATTACATACATTTTAGGCCGTTAGAAATTTTAAGCCCTGTACGGCTCGTCCCATATCAGCGGCCCCGAAGATAAAAGAACCCGCCACCAGCACATCGGCCCCGCTGGTTACCACCAATCGCCCGGTCTCGATGTTGATCCCCCCGTCCACCTGCAGCCAGGCGGTTGATCCGGATTCATCCATCATGGTCCGCAAGATTCGTATCTTGGTCAGCGTCGAACCGATAAAAGTTTGCCCCCCGAATCCCGGATTGACACTCATGGCCAGCACCAGGTCTACTTCGCCGATGACGTTCTCCACCATGACCACCGGGGTGGAGGGATTGAGGGCTACCCCGGCTTTGAGGCCAGCCTCTTTGATCGTGGCCAGGGTACGATTGAGATGGGGACAGGTCTCGGCGTGGACCGTAATCAGGTCGGCCCCGGCATCGATAAAGGCGGGGATCAGATTCTCCGGTTTCTCTATCATCAGGTGCACATCCAGCAGCAGCCCGGTCTCCCTCTTGATGTCCCGGACCACTGGCGGACCTATGGTAAGGTTGGGGACAAAGTGACCATCCATGACGTCGATATGCAGCCAATCGGCCCCGGCCCGTTCAACCTGCTGAATACTGTCGGCCAGGTGGGCAAAATTGGCGGACAAGATCGATGGTGCGACTAATATCATCAGTAAATCCCCTCCTTGGTCATTATTTCTTCCAACATGGACAAGTAATTCTTATAACGGGAGGCCAATACTTGGTTTTGGTCCACTGCCGCTTTGACACCGCATTCCTTTTCCCGGAGGTGGTTACAGTCGCCAAAGCGACACTC
>JAQVXF010000010.1 GCA_028709355.1 Syntrophomonas sp. | reverse complement strand
GGGACTACTCGGCTCGAAATAACCGCCTATAATGGCAAGCGATCATTGCTGCGGCCTATTGCCGGGGACGATGAGGGGTCATCAGCGGCCCAACCCGGTTGAGTATGGAGTAATGAGTCTTAATAGGCAGCAAGCCGCTGGGCGGCTTTGATGCCTGCGCCAACAAACAACCCCTTATGGGAGGATTAGTTGGCTTGAGTCGGCTGACTCCAGCAGAAACGAGGTGACCAACAATTATGGCAACGACGAAGCGCTGGTTGCCCCTATTTGCCAACCGAGATGGAGAAGTGATGGAGTTTCCGGGGTTGGAAATGCTGGCCCGCAGCGGTCTCCAGTGGGTAGTTCCGGAGGGGGGGGAAATGATACCCTTACCAAATGGAGCATCGCTGGTGGCGGTGCCAAATCAACTACCGGTCGGGTGGGATGGAGAGCGCCCCCGGCTGCTGAATCCACCGTCTGAAGGGATGAGCATCCAGGCAGTGGCGGCCCTGCTTCCACAGGGTTTTACGCGCACCCTTCTACCGGCCTATGTTTCGCCAAGTTCTTCGCCAGCTATCCCTTTGTTAGGTTACGCAGCAGTCGGATTTCGGGCCGGGAGGATATGGGTTGCTGCGGTTCAGTCTGACCTGCATCGCAACTGGCATCCTCACTATTTCAATACCGAAGGATTGCCCCGCCGGATCTCCATGATGTTGCAGAGGTTTCCATCCAATAGGATATTAAGACAGCTGGCCCATTGCGCGCTGCAATACAGTTGCTATACCGCCCAGAATATATTTTACCGGCGCTGGGAGGGGGGGATACCCACCATGACCGCATGCAACGCGGACTGCTTGGGATGTATCTCCGAAAGTCACTTACCCGTGGATTCACCTCAGCAGCGGCTTGATTTTCGCCCTTCCATTGGGGAAATAAGTGAATTGGGCCTTGCCCATCTGCTGCAGGCTCGCCAGGGCATCATTTCCTTCGGTCAAGGATGTGAAGGCGAACCCTCACTTAATGCGGGTGATCTGGCGGCTGCGATTGCGCATATTCGTCTGCATACTGACCAGGGCACCATCAATATCAACACCAACGCAGGCTACACTCAAGGAATCCAGCAACTTTGTCGAGCTGGGCTGGACGCAGTCCGAGTAACGGTATTTTCACTGCGCAAAGACAATTACATGAGCTATCATCGCCCTCACAATTACCAATTTTCCGATGTGACTGCTTCGATAGAGTTCGCCCGTCAGGCTGGGGTGAAGGTTTCCCTCAACTTGCTGACCTTGCCCGGCTTTACTGACAGAGAAGAAGAGGTTGAGGCCCTGCTCCTCTTTGTGCAAAAATATGGTGTGGATATGATCCAACTGCGTAATCTCAATATTGATCCGGACCAGATACTCAAGATTTTTTCCAAGGGCGGCGGGGTAATCGGTATACCAGGCATGATTGGTATGTTGCAGGCGGAGCTGCCCGGCACAGTTATCGGATCCTATACCCACCCAGTCAGATAGCATGATGTAATAATCAGTGAAGCCATCGCTGTACACTCAAGGGAGAGAACAATGGATAGAAAAGGACCTTCGCTCATTAAGGAGCTCAAAGCTATGACGCCAGGGGAGCAAGTATTTGGAAAATATCTTTTGCTGCATCGACTACACCGTAAAACCAAAGATGGAAAAGACATGTACAATATCAAACTGGGCGACAGCACCGGCAGTATCGACGGAGTCGTCTGGGAGAACTGCCAGATAGCAGGGGATTTCCAAGAAGGAGCGGTACTGGGCCTGCTAGCAGATATCGGGAGTTTCAACGGTAGAATTCAAGTCACCGTTAAGCGGATAAAGGTACTGGATGAGGATCCTGCCATCTATCTGCCGGGCCCAGCTATCAGCCAAACGAACTTAAGGCAGAGATTAAACCACTACCTGGAATCGATCCTGGATATTAATCTGGGGAATCTTCTGAATCGGATCTTCACCCCCGAACATATGGAACTTTTTTGCCGGGCTCCAGCCGCCAAATCCATTCACCATAATTACAGCGGCGGGCTACTGGAACACACCATCGAGGTAGTCGATCTGTGTATGCGGGCTTTAGAGGTTTTGCCGGGAATGAACCGGGACCTGGTAGTGACCGGCGCCATACTCCATGATATCGGCAAGATAGCCGAACTGGAAGTAAAAGTGATTCCCCAATATACGGTTGAAGGTCGATTGGTGGGCCACATTGTGTTGGGAACGGAGATGGTCACCATAGCAGTTGGGCAGCTCCGCGAGGCGGGCATTAATTTTCCGCCCGAGTTGGAATGGATGCTAAAGCACATGATCCTGAGCCACCACGGCAATCTGGAATTTGGCTCTCCAGTGGTGCCGATGTTTCCAGAGGCTTTATTGTTGCATGCCATGGATAACCTCGATGCCAAGATGTATATCTTCACCAGCAAGAGAGATGAGCCAGGCGGGGAAGGTGATCTTTTCACCAATTACGATACCTTCTTTGGGCAGCATTTCTTCAAATTTCGCTATGAAGGGGAGTCAGAGCCGGAGGAGTAATTGCTTGGAGTGAGTAGCGGGGTCCGATACCTAAGATCAGGATTCGAGCCACAATTCCTTGTCTTTTATGAACTTAACTGATATAATGTTGCTCGCAGTTTGCAGTCAGTGCAGCGGTGCCAGGAGCACGCTGTTAATGATTTATATGAAATGAGGTGATAACGATGAAAGAGAAAATACATCCCCAGTACTTCAAAAGTGTGGCCAGATGTGCATGTGGTAGTGAGGTTGAGATTGGTTCAACAAAAGAGAACATTAAGGTCGAGATCTGCTCCAAATGTCACCCCTTCTATACCGGTGACAAGTTGAGAATCGTGGATACGGCGGGCAGGGTTGAGAAATTCAAGAAGAAGTATGGTTTAAAATAACCTAGGAAATATATTTATTGGGCAGGACGGTAGCGCCTGCTTTTTTTCTCTTTTTACAGACCCCAGAATTGGAGGATTCCATGAGTGAGAAAATCAGCTACGGAGGGATGGCGGTCATCGAAGGTGTGATGATGCGCGGCCCAGCAGAAACCGCGTTGGCGGTTCGCAAACCAGACGGCAGCATCGAGATCGACAAGGAAGCCAACAGCAGTTTGGGGAAGCGGTATCCAATTTTGAAATGGCCGTTTATTCGCGGCAGCTATGCCCTAATCGAATCAATGGTGGTCGGGATCAGGATGCTCAACAAATCGGCCAATATGTCGATGGCCGAGGAGGAGGAAGAACTTAGTGTAACTGAGATCCTGGTCACCGGACTGGTAGCCTTTGTGATGGCTATTCTGCTGTTTGTGGCCCTGCCTACCGCGGTGGTGCATTTTACCAAACAATACATCGGCGGTATATGGGGTCAAAATCTGGTTGAGGGGATTATCCGTATAGCGTTTTTCTTTGCCTATGTTTATGCAATTTCCAAGATGAAAGAGATCGAACGGGTCTTCATGTACCACGGAGCAGAACATAAATCTATCTGGGCTTTGGAAGCAGGAGAGGACCTGACGATAGCCAACGCTCGCCGCCACAGTACTCGGCACCCCCGCTGCGGCACCAGCTTCCTGCTGGTGGTGATGGTGGTTTCTATTCTGGTCTTTGCACTGTTGGGGGATGGCACCTTGTTCTATAGGGTTTGGTCTCGGATAGCGGTATTCCCTATTGTGGCCGGATTGGGGTACGAATTCATCCGCTTTTCAGGTAAATGCTACCAGCAAGGTTGGGCTCGGTATTTGATAGCCCCAGGTTTGTGGCTGCAGCAACTGACCACGCGGGAACCGGATGATGAACAATTGGAAGTGGCATTGGCCGCTCTGCGGGAAGTCCTGGCGGAAGAACAGGCGGGCCAGGCGGTAATGCAGCCGGCTTGATTATGGTTAAACCTACGAGGAGGAGCATAAATAGATGCTGGAGAAGTTGGCAAGTCTTGAGGCGAAATACGAAGAACTAAACCAGTTGTTAAGCGAGCCTGAGATTATTGGGGATCAAAGTAAGTATCAGAAATATGCCAAGGCCTGCTTTGATTTGACTGAGATTGTTACGGTTTACAGAGACTTGAAGAAGGCATCGGCAGGCATCGATGAAGCCCGGGCTATGTTAAAGGAAGAGCCCGACGAAGAATTCAAAGAGATGCTGCAAGGGGAGATAGAGGATCTGAGCGGCCAGAAGCAACGGCTCGAGCAGCGCCTGAAGTTATTGTTGCTGCCGACTGATCCCAATGATGAGAAAAGCGTGATCATGGAAATCAGAGCGGGTACTGGCGGCGAGGAGGCAGCCCTCTTTGCGGCCAACTTGTTCAGGATGTATTCCCGTTATGCGGAACAACAAAACTGGAAAATAGACATCATGGATTCGCATCTCACTGAACTCGGGGGCATAAAGGAATTAATTTTTGTAGTCGATGGGCAGGGAGCCTACAGCAAACTAAAATATGAGAGTGGTGTGCACCGGGTGCAGCGAATCCCCTCGACCGAATCGGGGGGACGTATCCACACCTCGGCGGCCACAGTGGCGGTGTTGCCCGAGGCTGAGGAGGTAGAGGTTGATATAAATGAAAACGATCTGAAGATCGACGTATATTGCGCCAGTGGTCCCGGCGGCCAATGTGTCAATACTACCCAGTCGGCAGTGCGGATCACCCATTTACCGACCGGCTTGGTAGTGACCTGCCAGGATGAGAAATCCCAACATAAGAATAAGGCCCAAGCCTTGCGAGTACTGCGTTCGCGCTTGAAAGAGGTGCTGGAGGCGGAAAAAAACCAGGAGACGGCTGGAGCTCGGAAGAACCAGGTAGGCACGGGTGACCGCAGCGAGAGGATTCGTACTTATAATTTCCCGCAAGGGAGGGTAAGTGACCACCGCATCAACCTTACCTTGCATAAACTGAATCAGATCTTGGAAGGGCAGTTGGATGAATTGATCGGTGCCCTGATGGCTAATGAACAGGCGGAACGATTGAAACAGGTGGATTAACGTGCGCACGGATTGGACAATCAAAGACTTGCTGAGTTGGACGACCCGGTATTTTGAGGGCAGAGGAATGCAAGGAGCGCGCCTGGAGGCCGAAATCCTGCTGGCTCATGCCCTGCAAAAGAACCGGGTCTATTTGTATGCCAATTATGATAAACCGGTGAATGCCAACGAGCGGCAGTCTTTCCGTGATTTGATTAAACGGAGAAGCGAGGGGGAACCCAGTGCTTATATCACGGGGCAGAAGGAGTTTATGTCGCTTAGTTTCGATGTCAGTCCTGACGTCCTCATACCCCGCCCGGAAACTGAAGTGCTGGTAGAGATAGCCTTAGGCTTGATAGAAAAGGGAGATATACTCCGCATTTGTGATATAGGTACGGGTTCAGGGGCCATTGCGGTTAGCTTGGCCTATTATGCACCAAAATTAGAAGTGGTCGCGGTCGATATTTCCCCGCCGGCGCTAAGGGTTGCTTGCGGTAATGCGGATAAACATCAGGTAAATATCAGGTTCTGTGCCGGTGATCTGTTGGCACCATTGGTGCATGAAACAGACCTGGATATGATCATAGCTAATCTGCCTTACCTAACGGAAAACCAATTTCAACAGTCTGCAGATGAAGTGCGCAGACATGAGCCGCGATTGGCTTTAGTGGCTGGTCACGATGGTCTGGAGGTTTATCGTCGACTTCTGCCGCAAGCTCTGGAGGCACTGCGCCCGGGGGGGCATCTGCTCTTGGAGATTGATCCCAGCCAGGACGAGCTAGCCCGGGATTTGGCCAAAGATTTTAGCGAAGTTGAGATAGTGCCTGACTGGAGCAACCGCAGTCGGGTAATCAAAGGTCGAAAACCATGAAGAGAATGCCTACCCAGTATCTGCAAATAGATCCCCGGCAGCCGCAGCCGGAAATGATAAATAGGGCAGCAACTCTTATCAAGGCAGGGGAGTTGGTAGCCTTCCCTACCGAAACAGTCTACGGGCTGGGCGCAGATGCATTTCAGCCAGATGCGGTAAGGAAGATATTCATGGTCAAGGGACGCCCATCTAACCAGCCCCTATTGATCCATATAAGCAATCTCAAGCAGGTGAAGCAGCTGGTGACGGAAATAAGTCCGGCAGCCCAGCGACTCATGGATTGGTTCTGGCCCGGACCGCTATCGATAATATTGCCGGCAAGGGATTCAGTCCCAGAAGTGGTGCGGGGAGGGCAGAAGGGGATAGGCTTGCGGATGCCGGCGCACCCAGTTGCTCTGGCGCTCATCAATACCGCTGGTCCGTTGGCTGCGCCCAGCGCCAATCGATTTGGACGGCCCAGCCCCACCAGCGCCCAGCATGTTCGCCAGGATATGGATGGGATGATTGCGGCGGTACTTGATGCAGGGGAAACTGGAGCCGGACTGGAGTCAACCTTGATTGATTTGACGGGTGACCATTATCGGATTCTGAGGCTAGGGGGGACTAGGGTTGAAAAGATCGAGAGATGCCTGGGGTGTAGAATAGAAGTGGAATCAGGACAATCCGATTTTGGCTATGATTCCACAGTTCGGATTGTACTCTGCAATGATGACGCTGATTTCCAGGAGCGGTTAGTGGAGTCTTCAACCGGCGGCAAGAACATCGGGATTGTATACACCCTTCCCCCAATTGATCAGGACCCGAGCCTGGCCGAGCGTTGCTTTGTTCTTGATGTAGCAGGGCAGGGTAACGGATTATACAGTATTATTCGGGAAGCTGAAGCGGCGGGCATAGAAATGCTTTTATTTGCGCCTTTCGAACCGGCGCAAATAGGAGAGGCTTGGTTGGATCGCCTGCACCGGGCGGCCTCCGATCAACAGGGGTACCGGGTCAGTTCGGATAGAGAATAGGAGAACCCTGCATTGGTCATGAACAATAGGTAGATGGGAGGAGCTTGGACTGGTTACTATTCTTTTTGTCTGTTCAGGGAACACCTGCCGCAGTCCCATGGCGCAAGTCCTCTTCAGGCGGCAGGCGGAGCGGGCGGTGGGTCCACCCCTAGGAGGAAGATGCCGAGCGATATCGGCGGGATTGTGTGCTCGGGAGGGAAATCGGGCTTCGCCGGAAGCTATCCAGGTATTGGCGGAAGAGGCGGTTGGTTTGGAAGAACACCGGGCGGTTTCACTGCACAAGGCCATAGTCACGGAAGCCGATCTTATTCTGACTATGACCTCAGACCAACGAGATTATTTGCGAGTCCAATATCCTCATAAAGCCGAGCAAACCTATACAATCGGTGAATTTGCCGGCAATCCAGAGGAAGAGGTTTTGGACCCATACGGAAGAGGAATTGCAGCTTACCGGGCTTGCCGGGATCAGCTCAAGATTATGGTGGACGGGCTATTAAATAAAATAATAGAATCTAAAATGGGGTGAGGTCTTTTGGAGGTAGCTATTGGTAGTGATCATGCCGGTTTACAACTAAAGAAGGAGCTGATCGTATGCCTGGCCGTGGAGGGCCATACTATGCTGGATTGCGGCACATACACGGAAGCATCGTGCGACTACCCGGATATTGCTGAAACTGTTGCCGGCCAGGTGCTGAGCAAAAAAATTCCGGGAATACTTGTTTGTGGGACGGGGATCGGAATTTCGATAGCGGCCAACAAGATCAAGGGAATTCGGGCAGCCCTCTGTCATGAAGCTTTTACCGCCCGTATGGCCAGAGAGCATAATGATGCCAATATCGTGGTTATAGGGGCTCGAATAACCGGAGCCGGTTTAGCCGAGGAAATCGTCAAGACTTTTCTAACGACCGGTTTTGCCGCGGGAAGACACCAGCGGCGGGTAGAAAAAATTACCGCCTTGGAAAATAAAGATGGAGAGAAGGGTTCGGAACTTGGATTATATTGAGAAATATGTGCGGCCAGTAGATCCGGAAATTGCGGATGTTATCATTAACGAGGAATGGCGGCAGAGCCGCAAACTCGAACTGATCGCTTCCGAGAATTTCGTGTCCCGCGCGGTTATGGCAACCCAGGGCTCGGTATTGACAAACAAGTATGCAGAGGGCTACCCCGGCAAACGATACTATGGTGGCTGTGAACATGTAGACGTGGCCGAAGCCCTGGCGATCGCTAGAGCCAAGGCGTTGTTCGGAGCTGAACACGCCAATGTGCAGCCTCATTCCGGAGCGCAGGCGAATACGGCTGTCTATTTCGCCGCCTTGCAGCCGGGGGATGCAGTTTTAGGAATGAATCTCAGTCATGGCGGCCATCTAACCCATGGCAGCAAAGTCAATATCTCGGGAAAGTACTTCCATTTCTTCGAATATGGGGTCGACCCAGCGACCGAGGTGATCGACTACGATGCACTGCAGGTAATCGCCCGGGAAACCAAGCCAAGGCTTATCGTGGCGGGTGCCAGTGCCTACCCTCGAATTATCGACTTCAAGAAATTCAGGGAAATAGCTGATGAAGTGGGGGCCATGCTGATGGTGGACATGGCTCATATTGCTGGCTTAGTAGTTGGAGGATTGCATCCCAGCCCCATCCCCTATGCCCACTTCGTTACTACCACCACCCATAAGACCCTGCGGGGACCACGGGGTGGATTGATACTCTGCTCCCAGGAATGGGCCGCCAAGATTGATAAGGCAGTCTTCCCGGGCATACAGGGTGGGCCGCTTATGCACATCATCGCTGCCAAAGCAGTCTGTTTCCATGAAGCGCTGCAACCAGGATTTATTGAATATCAGCAACAGATAGTGGAGAATGCCAAAGCACTAGCTGCTGAACTGGTAGAGAATGGTTTGCGGTTGGTTTCCGGGGGCACTGATAATCATCTGATGCTGGTCGACGTGCGGCCCAAAGGATTGAATGGCAAACAGGCTGAGGCGGTTCTGGAATCGATCAATATAACTGTGAACAAGAATGGCATCCCCTTTGATCCTGAGAAACCAACTATTACTAGTGGGATTCGCATTGGCACCCCGGCTGTCACCAGTCGCGGACTGGGCAGCGAGGACATGGTGGAAATCGCCCGAGCAATAGCCTTGGCCATGGACAATCCAGAATCGGATGCCAAGATAACTGAAGCCAGGGCTATGGTGGACCTGCTCTGTAATAAGTATCCTCTCTATTAGAGCGCAAGGCATAATATGGCAGCAACCACTCTACACTACACAAGACCATCGTGGGACGAGTACTTTCTCGAATTGGCAGACCTGGTGGCCAGTCGTTCAACCTGCCTGCGCAGGCATGTCGGCGCGGTGCTGGTGAGAAAGGAACGCATCATTGCAACTGGATATAATGGAGCGCCAAGGGGCTTGGGGCACTGTTTGGATTTGGGATGTATTCGTGAGCAAATGGGGATCCCGTCTGGACATAGGTACGAGTTGTGCCGGGGGGTGCATGCTGAGCAGAACGCCATCATAAACGCAGCCTATTATGGCGTATCGACCCAGGATACCGTATTGTACTGCACCAACCAGCCATGCATAATTTGCGCCCGGATTTTGATAAACGCGGGCGTAGTCCGAGTGGTACATAGAGGTGATTTCGACGATGAATTAGCCTTGCAGTTTTTGCAGGAGGCTGGCATTGAGCTGATCGAAATAACCAGATCGGGGAGCTGACGAGTGGATCAAAAAATACTGTCATTGCCGCGCTTGAACCAACTCAATCCTACCCTGGAATCCACTGCGCTCAAGCTGATGGAAGAAGCTGGTGAGCTGGCCCAGTGCATAGGAAAGTTCCGGGGATTGAGCGGTGAAGCGATCAGACTGGACGAAACCATGGTAGTCGAGGAGATAGCCAAGGAACTCTTGGATGTAGCCCAAACGGCGGTGACCATGATGTTTGTGATGGAGGATCAATTCGGAATAGATGTGGAGAAGATGGTACAGCAACATGTGGAAAAACTGTACCGCAAAGGCTACCTCACCGACTTGCGAAAAATTGAGGAAAATTGTTGAGGTAGAAAAGGGTTTTAGAATATTGTGGCGAATAGTGTGAATTGCGACTTTTTTAACAAGCGCACAATAGAGTACTAGTCTTGGAATATTTATTTCCTCCCAGCAGTAAAAAGGGGATACGACCATTGGGGTGGCGAGCAGGGGGAGTTTTCCCCGAGTCCGCCGGGGCCGATAATATATAATATTTTTGCCCCTGGAAAAAGGATTTTCCCCAACGATGTAGAATTGGTATGAGGGGATAAGCACATAGCTGTATAGGGCCGTTGAAAAGAGGATGGTTGGGATGGCACCGAAAAAACAGAATTGGGCCAAATCTCTAACGATGGCCCTCAACTTGGGGACTTCAGTAGCCGCAGTAATTGCAATTGGGCTCTTCGGAGGCAAATGGCTGGATGCCAGATTCGAGACCGGAATGGTTTTCACCATACTCGGATTTCTACTAGGAGCTGCCACCGCCATGAAGATGCTCTGGGATCGGATGATGGAACGGGATCGTGAAGCAACGGCAGAAAAACAGGACGCGGAGCCGAAGTAATAATATGATTTGAAGTTTTGGCTTTGGCCACAAGGGCTGGCCGGCAAAACCAAGAATATATTTTCATTAAAGAAAGGGGGGAGAAAAGATGATATTTGGTATGTGGGATGGTGTACTCTTTCATTTGGGTCCTATTCCGGTAGATCACTTGGTCGTAACAGAATGGGCTATCATCGCAATCCTAGCTATTGGTGCATTTATAGGTACGCGCACTATGAAGTTGGTCCCAACCGGGGGTCAAAACGTGGTGGAGATGATCGTGACATTTACATACGACTTTTTCACCCAGGTTATGGATTCGGAACACACAGCCAAGAAGTTCGCTCCATTGCTGTCGACGTTTTTCTTGTTTATTCTGATCAGTAACTACAGTGGTTTGATACCGGGAGCAGCTCATATTGAAGGCTTCCAACCCCCCACCAGTAACTGGAACGTTACAGTAGCCTTGGCGTTAGTCACATTCTTCGCCGTTCATATCGGAGGCTTTTCCGAACACGGCGCACACTATTTGGGACATTTCATAAAACCGATGCCAGCATTTTTACCACTAAACCTTCTCGAAGAAGTTGCGCACCCCCTGTCCCTCACCGTTCGTCTATTCGGCAATATATTTGGTGAAGAAATGATAATCGCCTACTTGTTGTTCATGGCGCCGTTTATCGTGCCAACGGCGTTGATGGGATTGAGCGTTATGCTGGGTGCCATACAAGCGATCGTATTTACCTTGTTGTCAGCCAGTTATATCGGCACAGCTACATCTGCGGGTCATTAAACTTAACTATATTATTTTTGCCAATGTACAGTGCATTGCGAAGGAAAGGGGGGAAAAAAATGGGTATTATAGCAGTTGGAGCTGGGGTAGCTGTATCTATTGCCGGCCTTGGTGGCGGCGTTGGTATGGGTCTAGTCGGTGGCAAAGCCATCGAATCTATCGCCAGACAGCCTGAAGTAGGTGGAGACATCAGAACATTGTTGTTCATCACCCTGGCCTTCATTGAAACCTTGACTATTTATGGTCTACTGATTGCTTTCATGTTGGTAGGAAAAATGACTGCCTAGTCAAGGAACATAACCCAAGACAACAGA
Organism: Syntrophomonas sp.; assembly: GCA_028709355.1. Taxonomy (GTDB): domain Bacteria; phylum Bacillota; class Syntrophomonadia; order Syntrophomonadales; family Syntrophomonadaceae; genus PHAA01. The sequence goes on along the minus strand of JAQVXF010000010.1, from coordinate 3,126 downwards.
TAATTGAAAACGTCATCTATTACTGGAGGGCGATAGGGCAGTCGAAGTTATCAGTTGAACTAAGCTCTATCGCCCCAACTTATTTAAGCACAGAGATTGGAGGTAGCACATCCGTGAAGAGGAACAAATGGATTTACCTATCAGGCCTCCTTTTATCCTTGATAATGGTTCTGGGATTTGCCGCCCTCTGCATGGCATCTGAAGCTGGTACTGCTCCTATAGCAGCTCCGGCGGGGAGCCCGCCCGCTTTTCCGAATTTATATGTAATCGGTTGGTCGATGGTCAACTTCCTGGTATTATTGGCCGTCCTTTACAAGTTTGCATATAATCCCGTCAGCAGTATGCTGGCAGAGCGGACCACTCAAATAGAAGGCTCTATTAAACATGCAGAAGAGTTAAAGGTAGAGGTTGAGCAGATGAGGAAAGAAGCTCAAGCCAACCTGATCGAATCCCGAAAGGAAGCCCAGGAAATCGTAGGCAGGGCCACCAAGTCGGCCGAAGACGCCAAGAATGAAATGATAGCCAAAGCAAAAGAAGAGTATGCTGCGATAGTTGCCAAGGGTGCCACCGAGATAGCAGCTGCCACGGCGCAGGCTAAGGTAGAGCTCAAGGATACGGCAGCTTCCCTGGCTTTGATGGCCGCAGAGAAAGTTCTCGGCAGAGCCATCACCGAAGCCGACCATCAGAAGATGGTCAAAGAATTCGTTAGTGAAGCAGGCGATCTCCTATGCTAAACAAGAGCGTCGCCAGGCGCTATGCTGAAGCCTTTTTTAGCATTGCCCGTGAAGCTGGCAAAATTGACGAGTACCAGAACGAACTGGGGAAGATAGTTCAGACGATTGAGGAGATTCCGGATCTCAAGGAGTATTTTGCCCATCCCCTGTTGCCAGCCAAAGACAAAAAAGAGATTGCCAAGCAGGTTTTTAGTTCGGCAGTGTCACCACTGACGTTGAACTTCTTACTGCTGGTGTTGGACAAAAAACGTCAAAACTATCTGGAACTGATTAATAACCAATACGTCGAGATGGCTGACGAGTCAAGAAACATCAAGAAGGCAGAACTGATTTCGGCCATGCCGATTTCGGATCAGGATGTCAAGACCTTGGCCGACAACCTGACCCGTTCCACCGGTAAGACTATCCAGTTGGACGTATCGATCGATCCTTCCATAATAGGCGGGGTCAAGATAAGAATGGGCGACAAGATTATTGACGCCTCGATAGCCAAGAAGTTGGAGATGCTTAAAAAGAACCTCCAGACCGCAAAGATAAGTTAAATCGATAGGGGTGAGCATTTAAATGAGTATTAGACCGGAAGAGATTAGCGCCATATTGAAACAACAGCTGGAGCGCTACCAATCCGAGGTCGAGGTCAGCAATGTAGGCTCAGTCATCTACGTCGGTGACGGTATAGCCCGAGTATATGGACTGCAAGGAGCCATGGCCGGAGAATTGCTGGAATTCACAGGTGGTACCTTCGGAATGGTGCTCAATCTGGAAGAAGATAATGTCGGAGCCGTGTTGCTGGGAGCCTACTCGCATATCAAGGAAGGCGACGTCGTTAAAGCAACCGGCAGGATCATGGAAGTCCCGACCGGAGACGCAATGCTGGGGCGGGTAGTTAACCCCCTGGGACAGCCGTTGGACGGTAAAGGGCCCATCAATACCAACACCTTCAAACCAATCGAACGGGTTGCCTACGGTGTGGTAACCAGGGCCCCAGTTAATGTTCCCATGCAAACCGGGTTGAAGGCTATCGACTCCATGGTACCCATCGGACGCGGCCAGCGGGAGTTGATCATTGGCGACCGCCAGGTAGGTAAGACCGCCATCGCCATTGATGCCATTATCAACCAAAGACTGAAAAAAGACATGATCTGTATATATGTAGGTATAGGTCAGAAGCAATCCACCATCGCTGGAATACACACCAAGCTGGAAGAGATGGGGGCTATGGATTATTCTATCATCGTCGCCTCCACCGCCTCCGAACCTGCGCCACTACTGTACCTGGCACCGTATGCGGGTGTGGCCATGGCGGAGGAATTTATGGAAAGCCAGAGCAAAGATGTTCTGATTATCTATGATGATCTGTCCAAACACGCGGTTGCCTATCGCGAAATGTCACTGTTGCTGCGGCGCCCACCCGGACGTGAAGCCTACCCGGGCGATGTTTTCTACCTCCATTCCCGTCTGTTGGAGAGAGCCTGCAAACTGAATGAGGACCACGGCGGCGGATCAATCACTGCCCTGCCGATCATTGAAACCCAGGCGGGTGACGTGTCTGCCTATATCCCGACCAACGTTATTTCCATCACCGATGGACAGATATACCTTGAAACCGACCTTTTCTATGCTGGTCAACGTCCCGCTATAAACGCTGGTCTGTCAGTAAGCCGCGTGGGTGGTTCCGCCCAGACTAAGGCTATGAAGTCCGTGGCTGGACAGTTGCGCCTGGACTTGGCCCAGTATCGTGAGCTGGCTGCCTTTGCCCAGTTCGGATCCGACCTGGATAAGGCCACCCTGGCCCGTCTGACCCGTGGTGAAAAGGTTCTGGAAGTACTCAAGCAGGGTCAGTATGCGCCGATGGCCATGGAAGACCAAGTTGCTATTATTTATAGCGGTGTCAACGGCTACCTGGACGACATTCCCAGAGATAAAATTGCCCCATTTGAAGTGGATTTCCTGAAGTACTTACGCGCCAACACCAACGTACTGAAATCTATAAGCGAAACCGGAAAAATCGATGATGCAACCAATGCGACTTTGATTAAGGCTATAGAAGATTTCAAGTCTACGTTCGTAGTTTAGGCGGTGATGTAATATGGCAGGAGCAGGTGTAAGAGAGTTCAAGCGTCGAATACGCAGCGTCAAGAGTACGCAGCAGATTACCAAGGCTATGAAGATGGTGTCGGCAGCAAAATTGCGCCGTGCCCAGGAAGCCGCCGAAGCCTCCCGTCCGTATACCGAAACACTGCAAGGAACTTTGGCTAGATTGGTCGGGGTTTCCAGCGAGATAGAACATCCCCTGCTGGTCAAGCGGGCGGAGGTTACCAAAGTTGGTTATATAGTAGTAACGGCGGACCGCGGATTGTGCGGTGGTTATAATACCAACATCATTCGCGCC
>JAQVXF010000183.1 GCA_028709355.1 Syntrophomonas sp. | reverse complement strand
TATCTTCTGCTTCTGCGCTCACGTCCCGCAGCTCTCCCCTTCCTCCCCCTCGTGGCTCTTGGGCTTGACATCCTCCGGCTTGATCTTGCCAATTTTGACCCAGTAATCCTCTATGGCGGCATGAAGCGCATCCGCTCCCAGATTGGAGCAGTGCATCTTCTGGGGAGGCAGCCCGTCCAGCTCATCGGCCACATCCTTCCTGGTGATCTTCATGGCCTCCTCCAGGCTCTTTCCCATGGCCATCTCTGTGACCATGCTGGATACGGCTATGGCCGAGCCGCAGCCGAAGGTGCGAAACTTGATGTCCTCGACCTTATCCTCTTTTACCTTGATGAATATCTCCATGAGATCTCCGCAGACCGGATTGCCAACCTTTCCATATCCGTCCGGACTGTCTATCACCCCCACGTTTTTGGGGTTCATGAAGTGCTCCATGACTTTTTTAGAGTAACCAACCTGTGCCATTATCTTTCACCTTCTTTCTCTCTTTACAGCGGCGAGAGTGCCCGCAGCCGCTCTACCGTCTTCTCTGTCGCACTGGCTATGGCCGGCACCTGGCTTATGCTGTTCTGCCGGCCCAGGGTCATGATCATGGAGCCGTGCGCCTCCTCATGCCGGAGGCCAATGGCCAGCAGCACATGAGAGGGCTCCAGGGTGCGTGAGGAGCAGGCCGATCCCGTGGAGACCTGAATGTTGAACATGGCATCCATGGTCAGGAGAATGCTCTCACCTTCAATGCGGCTGAATCTGAAGCTGGCATGGTGCGGCAGCCTCTGGCTGGGGTGGCCGGTGAGGTAGGCCTCATCGATTTTCAGAATCTCATCCATCAGAGCATCCCGCATGGCTTGCAGCCGCCGGCTCTCCTCAGCCATCTCCAGGCGAGCCAGCCTGGCCGCCTCCCCGAAACCCGCCAGGGCATAGATGTTCTCTGTGCCGGGTGACAGGCCCCTCTCCTGCCCGCCGCCGAAGATGGCCGGCTGAATGCGCACTCCCGGGCGGACATAAAGTGCCCCCGCTCCCTGTGGCCCGTAGATATCATTAGAGGACAGCGTGAGCAGATCGATGCCCTCTTTTTGCACATCCACAGCTATCTTCCCAGCCGCGGCCGTGGCATCCACATGCAGCAAAGTGCCCTCCCGGTGAACTATCTCGCTAACCTCTTTGATAGGCTGAATCGTCCCGATCTCCCCGTTGGCATACATAACGCTGGCGAGCACCGTCTCCTTGCCTGCCAGCCGCTCCAGCGAGGATATATCTATGACACACATGCCGTCTACAGGGATTGTATCCAGCTCGAATCCGCCCTTCTTGAGGTCCTTATGGGGATTGAGCACTGAGATATGCTCGATCTGGCTGGCCAGCAGCTTCTTGCCCCGGGCGGCATTCCTGAGAGCCGCTCCCCGGATGGCCAGGTTGTTGGCCTGGGTTGCGCCACTGGTGAATATAATGCTCTCAGGATTTTCAGCTCCTATCAGCTCTGCAACCTTTTCCCGGGCCTCCTCCACGGCTGTCTTGGCCGCCAGGCCCCGGGAGTGCAGAGCGGAGGGATTGCCGAAGTCGATGCAGGAATAGCGGCGGGCAAATTCCTCCACCCTGGGGTCCACAGGACAGCAGGACTGGTGGTCAAGATAAATTCCGCACATGCTACCCTACAGGCTTATCACTGAATCTGCATCCAGGGCCAGGTCGTTTAACGTAGCAGCTCCTGCTACCTTTGCCTGGGAGATGAAGTCGCCTCGGTCAAGGCCCAGAAGCTGGGTGCTCTGCTCGCAGATGTACATCTTGACCCCCGCCGCCAGGGCCTGGTCCATGACCTCCTTGAGGCTGGGGAAGCTGCCGATCTTGACCTTCTCCGCCTCGCCCTTCTTTAAGGCGGTAATCCCCTTGATGATGAAGAATATGGAGGCCTCCACATCCATGGCTCTGGCAGTCGTTCCCAGGATAAAAGGCGCATAAAGCCTCTCCGGCGTGTCCAGTCCGCTGGTCTGAATATATAGAATCTTGCTCATGAAATGATCACCCTCATTTACTTCTTTTTCTTTATCCAGAAGGTTATGATATTTCCGGATTTATCCTTTTTTAAGACCTCATGTCCGGCTCTCTTGGCCCAGCGGGATATGTCCTCCTCGGCAGCCGGATCATCGGCCTCTACCTTCAGGACCTGCCCTGCCTCAAGGTTTTCAATCTCCTCTTTGGTTTTGGCGATGGGCATGGGGCAAAATAGGCCCACGCAGTCCAGCTCGGCATCATGAGATATAATCTGGTCCATATCATAACCTCCATTTTCTGCCAGTTGATTTTCGAGATTTTTTGTCAAGTTATTCTTCAGGTCTGGATTGATATCTTGGAATTTATTCCTATAAGTCTCTTTTCAATTGGCAGCTTCATTCGTGGTTTATGCCATTATATTTTCAAAAATTCTGGCAGTTAATCCCAACCGGATCCATGTTATACCTGTATAATCAGATTGCTGCAAAGCTTTTATATAGAGTGCCATCCATAAGGCTATAAAATTAAAATCATCGGCTATCGAATTAGCGAAATCCTGGAAATATAAATTCATACAGGAGATATAAATGAAGGATTTTTCTACTCTCATCGGCGGCATTGCCGGAGACGGAATAAACGAGGCAGGTATGACCGTATCCCGCCTCCTATCGCGTCTTGGCTACCAAATTTACATGTACTACGATTATCCCTCTCTCATCCGGGGCGGTCATAACTTTTCCCTGATCAGAGCTTGCCGCCAAAATGTTGCCGTCCATACCGATGCTATAGATGTCCTGATCGCCCTGAACCAGGATACGGTTGAAAAGCATAAGCACAGGCTGAAGGAAAGCTCCTTTGTCGTTTACGATGCCGACAAGGTCAAATTGGAGAGCCCCCCGGAGAGAGGATGCGGCCTTGCAGTTACCTCCATGCTCAAGGAGGCAGGCGCCCCGGCAATTATGAAGAATAGCTGCATTCTGGGCGGATACTGCAAGGCGGTGGGCATAGACTGGCCGGTTTTAGAGGATGTCCTGAGAAAGCACATGCAAAAAAAGCTGGAGCTTAATTTGCTGGTTGCCAGACAAGGCTATGAGCAGGCGGAGCAGTTCTGCCGCATCGACGCTCTTCTGCCCGGAAGTTCCGAGTCACTTCTTCCTCCTGTGGGGCAGAGATCCCTTCTCACCGGCAACCAGGCCATTTCATTGGGACTGATCCAGGCAGGCCTGGGTGCCTAAGTGGCCTACCCCATGACTCCATCATCCAGCGTCCTGGACTTCATGGCCCGCTATGCCGGAGACTTCGGCCTCAAGGTGATCCATCCGGAGAGCGAGATCGCAGTCATGCTCATGGCTCTCGGATTTGCCTATGCCGGGGTCAAAGCGGCTGTAGGAACTTCGGGAGGCGGCTTTTGCCTCATGACCGAAGGCTTGAGTTTGGCTGGCATGGCCGAGCTGCCGGTGGTGGTGGTCATGGCCCAGAGGACGGGGCCATCCACAGGGCTGCCCACATACACGGCCCA
>JAQVXF010000182.1 GCA_028709355.1 Syntrophomonas sp. | reverse complement strand
GCGTTCGGATACGTCCAGGTCCGGGAATTCCTCCGCTGCCAAGGGAGAGGCAGAATAGACGCTGGCTCCGGCTTCACTGACGATGGTGTAGGCCAGGCCGGGCATCGCTGACTGTTGAATGAAGCTGGCTACAACCGATTCGGTTTCCCGCGAGGCGGTGCCGTTGCCGATAGCGATGGCATCCACGTCATACTTTTCCACCAGCCGCTGCATCACCGCCTGGGCCGCTTTGATCTCACTGCGGGGCGGGGTAGGGTAAAAGACCCCGATCTCCCCGACCAAGCCGGTAGGGTCAACCACCGCCCATTTGCAGCCGGTGCGATAGGCGGGATCGATGCCCAATATGGTTTTACCTTTGACCGGGGCTTGTAAAAGCAAAGACCGCAGATTGCGGGCAAAAACCTCCAAGGCCTGGGTCTGGGCCTTTTCCGTCAACTCATTGCGGATATCCCGCTCTATAGCCGGGGCCAGAAGACGCTGCCAGGCATCGATGATGGCTGCACTCAGCTGTTCTTGGGCCGGCCCCATCTTCAGATATTTCCGGTTCATCATCTGGACGATGGAATCCTGGTCCTGCTCAATGGTAACCTTTACTATTTCCTCTTTTTCAGCCCGATTTATGGCCAGGATCCGATGAGAAGGCATGCGGTTTACGGGTTCGCGATAGTCATAGTACATAGTGTAGACAGAGTCCTGGTCCTTATCCTTGGCTCGGCTGACCAGTACTCCCGATCGCCGGGACATGGCCCGAGCGGTTTGCCGCAGACCGGGTTCATCCGCCATCATTTCGGCGATTATATCCCGGGCCCCCTGCAAGGCGGCGGCGGGTGAATCAACCACGTCATTGATGTATTTTTCGGCTTCCAACTGTGGATCACCGGTGGGAGGGCAATTTAGGATATGATCGGCCAACCCCTGCAATCCCTTATCCCGGGCCATGGAAGCACGGGTGCGGCGTTTGGGACGAAAGGGCCGATAGATATCCTCCACCTCGGTGAGCCGGCGGGCGGCCATGATCTTTTCCTGGATATCCGGGGTGAGCTGTCCCTGCTCCTGGATATGGCGCAGGACTTCTTCTTTGCGCTGGGCCAGACCGCGGAATAACTTCTGCAATTCGTCGATACGCCGAATCTGCACTTCATCCAATTCGCCCGTAACTTCCTTGCGATAACGGGCAATAAAAGGGATCGTCTTGTCGTCATCCAACAGAGCCAGCGTACTGGCGACTTTGCTTGCGGGAATCCCGCTTTCCACCGCAATCGATTCGATTATCTTATCCATAAAAATGTCACTGCTCCTGCCTTAATTAGTCGTTTGGCGACCAAGAAACATTAGATAGCTTATTGGGGGGCTGATCCTCGCGCTGCTTTGGCCTGTAATGACTGGCGCCTTACCTGGTGCCCTATGAATTTCCCAATCAACTTCTTGGCCCAATTTATCCTGGTGGGATAGTAATAATCGGCGGTCAACCAGCCCCGGGCTTGGTAATATTGGCGGTCGGAAGCCAATCCGGCTTCTACTGCATGGACGGACTGCACCGCCCGGAATATTATAACCTGTTTGAGGGTCGGTATGTACGGAGCCGGATCCGTGAGAAGCTTATGGAATCGGGCCGCCGCTGCTTTAATGGCGGTATTCATCTTCTCTTCTTCGCCAGGAAGCGGTTTCTCCCAGGGCACGGTCAGAAACAACCCGGGGCACACCTTGTACCCCCAGTAGGCGGCCAACTCATTGAGGTACTCGACCACCTTGTCGCCGCCAATCACCCCCTGGGTGACGATGGCCATACTGGTTTTGTGGAAGAAACAAGGCCGGTGGAATACGTAGGCGAAGCGGTCCAGCAAATTTTTCAGCAGGGCAGTCACTTGCAGTGAGTATACCGGCGTGGCAAAAATGGTACCATCAGCCGCCATAAGCCTATCATATATATTGTCCCGGTCGTCTTTAAGGGGACAGAACTGTTCGCCCTTGGCCAGGCACAATTCGCAACCCCGGCAGGATTCAAGCTGCATATCTCTCAAGAAAATATATTGGAAATCTACCTCTCCCATGCGCTGTAGTTCTTGTTCGAATTGTTTGACAACTTTAAGAGTGCGTCCTTTACGGGGACTCCCCATGATTACTATAACTTGTCTGGACATCCCGAAACCTCCTGTCGCTTCCAGAATGAATAGAATGGAAAAATCATTATTACCGGGTTCGATTTTGACGATGGGCCTTGTTCAATACATTATCACAGGTAGAGGGAAGAAATTTCGTATTAAATTTAAACGGTATAAATAGGGGGGATAGGATCAAGTAGTATTGGCGGATTAGATGGATACAGTTAAATTGTGGTAAGGAGATGACACGCGATGTATAAAAACAGAGGAATGGTTTCTCTGCTGGTTAGTCTGGTAATGCTGATAATGATCGTCTTTGCCCCCGGCATGGCGGTTGCCTTGGACGGCCCTATTGTCAAGCTGCCGGTTTCCAATCTGACAACACCGAACCTGACCAACCCGAATCTGATAATACCCAATGATATCCAGATCAACCTGCCCAAAATCCAATTGCCGGTTTTAACACCCAGTGTCACTGTCAAAGCAATACCTCTCTACCGCTGCTGGAACGGTAAGGTGCATTGGTATACCACCAACCTGGACGAGCGTAACACTTGGTTGGCGGGCGGCTTCACCGACGAGGGGATCACCTGTTACATATCCCCGGTACCCCTGCCTGATACGGTGCCTCTCTACAAATGTATGCTCTATAATGACATGTACTATGCCACCAGCTCGGCTGAGCGGGATGCGGTCATATCCAAATACGGTTTTTCCTATGTCGGCATCGAGGGTTATGCCATCGCCGCCAACAACACATCCGACGGGGATGTCAACGTGAACCGCTGGTATCACCCGGAATCAGACCATTCCGACGGTTGGGAATGGCTGTCGGGGGAATCTTTCGTAAGCTCTTCCGACATGGACCGGCACCATTTCTATCAGGTCGATTCGGCCACTATCCCCGGCTACAACTATGAAGGGGTGGTCTTCCGGGGCTGGTCTTCTCCTGAAGTCATCCATAGGATCAAATTAACCGACCCGAATGGGGGAGAATCACTCAAAGCCGGAAACGGGCAGGATATCATCTGGACATCTTCCCGGGAGGGCGGGGAAGTGAATCTCTATTATGCTACAGACGGCGGGGCGGCCGACACCTGGAGTCTGATCAAGGAGGGGCTGCCCAGTGACGGCAAGTATGCCTGGACTGTCCCCAACAAGACCACTTCCAACGCTGTGGTCCAGGTCCGCTGGCAATACTACGACAATGAAACCGATTCCTGGGCCTTTGCCAGCGATGCCAGCGATACCCGGTTCTCTATGACCGGATCGGGGATGTTGATGCCGGGCATCGACCTATATTCGCCCCTGCTTAAGATCTTTCCAGCCGCCCCCAGCGGTCTGACAGTTACCCCTTACCTCTTCGGCCGGCTGGACCTGAGCTGGAAGGACAATGCCAGTAATGAGAC
>JAQVXF010000181.1 GCA_028709355.1 Syntrophomonas sp. | reverse complement strand
CAGATGGAGTTGGCTGTATCCGAACAGACACAAGTGTAAGCGCAACCGGACAAATTTCCCTGGCCGAAAAAGGGTGGGAGGTTATGGCGGTGGTTGAACATAGCCGATGGGGAAACTGAACCATGTAAGGCGAGGCTTTGATTTACTAGTCGGGGCAGCCGGTTTGATCCGAAATCATCGGTATTCCGAGACATTTGGGCTGTGAAAGCGGGCATCCACAGGGATGAGGTCGTTGAAAATTTAAAGCTGCGGGCGATACTCTGTAAAATTGGCATCGTAATTGCAATAATAAAGGTTGGCAATACAAAACTCCTCTCCTTCTTTTGTCTACTGTTCCGGGGTAGGAACGGAAGCATTTATCTCGGGACAGTAGATATCCTTTTTTAAATAGTCCGACCTTGCTGGTTGCGCCTCCAGGAACGTGGGGACTCTCGCAACAGCAAGACTGGAGAAGATATATCAGTCATCAGAGCTCCATAGGCATCTCAAGGTAAAAAGGCGAATCGGTCCCGGCAATATGCCGGGATTAAAATTTTCTGGGTGGCATATATATTGCGAGTGCATAAGTAAGCTGATCTTGCTGCTGATGGTGCAATCTTAGGGGATGACCATAAGCCACAGGCACAGCGGATCATTCTGGTTGGAGGTTGATGAAACTTGGAGAGAGAACAATTATTAGGCGGCTGGAGGCTGGTTTCATTTGTCTATCGCGCAGATGATGGCAGTCAATTCTTCCCCTATGGCCAGGGGGCCAAGGGATTGATCATTTATGAAGCGGGTGGCTGCATGTCGGCAGTGATTACCCGTTCCGACCGGGCACCTCTTACTACTGAAGATTTCGGATTGCTGCCCGACGAGGAGAAGATAGCGCTGGCCAAGGGATTCATGAACTATGCCGGTACTTATGAGATATTGGAAGATCGTATCCTGCATCATATAGAAATAGGTTACTTTCCCAATTGGGCGGGCACCACATTTATTCGCTTCGCGTCCTTCCAGGATGACACCCTGTACCTGACCACCCCGCCGGTATCTTTAAGAGGTAAGACCTATACGGGCCGCTTGGGCTGGCAAAAAATACAATCCCCGAATTTGCATGGGAAATAGATTGGTCGCTTTGAGGGGATGGGATTGTCCCAATCCTGCCTGGGCTTGCGGAAATGCGGAGAGGGGTTGTGCTGGTGAAAAGAATGGATATAGAAAACAGGGGACTGGATCAAGGATTCTTCGATGCCATCTGCAGTAATTACCTGGACCGCCACCCGGTGCTGAATACCCTGGGTATTCAAACATTATACATGGGCCAAGGAATAACCGGAATCAGGATATGCCCAGGGCCTGAATACTCTTCGGCCGGCAATAGGGTGCATGGTGGGATAATCGCCACCATAATAGATGTGGCTATGAGCCGGGCCTCCCTGACCGTCACCGGCCGGTTGTGCCGGACCGTCGACATCCATTTGACTTATATGGCCCCGGCCATGGAAGACATCGAACTTATCGCTGAAGCCAGGGTTGTCCATGCCGGCCAGACCTTGGTCGCGGTCGAAGGAACAGTCGTGAACCAAACCGGACGTCTGATCCTCAAGAGCACGGGCACCTTTATTATTGACAAGACCTACCCTCCCGTGTGGGAAGTGGAAACGGAGCGATAGCTTTACTGCCAAACAACCGGGAAGATACCCGCCTGGGGAGAGCGTTGCCCCTCTGCTTCGTCAGCAGAATTCCGGACCAGCAAGGCAAGAGAACCGTCCCCTTGCCTCGTGCCTGCAGACTTTAGAGCGCGGTGCCGCGGGTGGGGCGGATGAAACTGCCCTCCGGCCAGCCTTCCAGCCGCAATAACTGCTCTTTGAGGGCCAGCCCGCCGGCGTAGCCGGTCAGGTTGCGGTTGGCCCCAATCACCCGGTGACAGGGGATGATGATGGAGATGGGATTGTGACCCACCGCCCCGCCCACCGCTTGGGCCGACTGGCGGCCACCGGTTTGGTCGTGCAGCTGCCGGGCGATATCCCCATAGGTGATTACCTGGCCATGGGGGATGGAGAGCAGGATGGCCCACACCGACTGGCGGAAGGGCGATCCCTGGGGAGCCAGGGGGGGCAAGAAGCCCGGTTCGCGGCCCTCGCAATAAACCGCCAGCCATTTGCGAACTGCGGCGAATACCGGCAGCTCCATTTCAACCAGGTTATCGCGATTGCCCACCCCGCTGTACTTCTGCCCCTCAATCCACAGCCCGGTGATATTCTCCCCGTCACTGACCACCAGCAGCCGGCCCAGCGGGGAAGGTATGGTACAGATATATTCCATGAATGTGCGCCTTTCTGCCATTACGCTATGGTTTATCATTTATCCAGAAACCTCAATGTCGCAGGGTGCCGGCGGAGCTAACCTGGGATTCACCTTCATATGGACTCTCGGCCGGATGCCCGGTCATCCTCTCTCATTATGCCAGTAAAGCAGAGCAATGTTAACAGGTGTATGGGACCGGCTTTGTGCGCCGAGGATCAACCGGTGGGAGAGAGCCGCCCAGCGCGATCCCGCTCGAGGGCACAGGTTTGTAGGCGCAAGGCGCTGCGCTTCATCAAGCAGTAGGAACGGTTTCTGGGGACACTTAGCGATCGACCACCGCCAGACAATAGTCCCAGGCTAATCGATGAAAATCCGCCTCCCGCCCAAAACAGATGACCAGGAAGGGGCAAAAGGGCTATGATAATATCATCAACGCTCCGACGCCAATACCTACCTGATCTCGGCACGGCGTTTCGGCGGCCGGCGGGTGCGGCATTATATTTACCGGACCCCAGGAAGAATCGGCGCGGTGATTAACTGGCGGAGATGTCTAGCACCGCCCAACCGGAGTGACAGCCGCAGTACCAGTGAACCAATCTTGGTTTGGAAAATGGAGGCAAGACCATATGGAATTGAAATCGGTTATCGAAGCCCGCCGCAGTATCCGCCGGTTTCGGCCGGACCCCATACCCGAAGAGCATATCGAACAGATCCTGGAGGCAGCCCGACTGGCGCCCTCCGGGGGCAACACCCAGCCCTGGCGTTTCATACTCATCAGCAGCCCCGCAGCCCGCGAGAAACTGCAGGAATTGACCCTGGGCTTCGTGGCCGCCGCGCCCTTGACCATCGCCTGCTGCACCGATTTGGAGGCCAATCGCGCCTACCGGGAGAGGTACCGAGAGCTTTTGCAGGCGCGGGCTTTTGAAGGAGTGCAGCTGAAGATGCCAGAAGGTGCATCCCCGGGCGATGCGGCCATGAACGCCGACCAGCTCAAAGGCTACCTCAATCTGAACACCGCCATCGCGGTGGAGCACATGATTTTACGCGCCACCGATCTGGGTTTGGGAAGCTGCTGGGTGATGATGTTCGACCGTAAGAAATTAGCCGACTGGTTGGAATTGGCCCCTAACCTGGCCCCGGTTTGCCTGTTGCCGCTGGGCTATGCGGACCAGCAACCGCTGCCCCGGCCTCGCAAGGGCTTGAATGAGATTGTCCTGAAAACGGTCTGATCATA
>JAQVXF010000180.1 GCA_028709355.1 Syntrophomonas sp. | reverse complement strand
GCCAACAATCGATCCAGTTTGGTATTCTGAGGTGAATTATGAAATCGGCTGGCATTTCTGATATCGGGTTACATCGCAAACGAAACGAGGACAGTTTTTTCATAGATGAAGACCAGGGGATATTCATTGTGTGCGATGGTATGGGAGGCCACAAAGGCGGCGATGTCGCATCACAGCTGGCCGTGCAGACCATCCGCGACCACTTGCATTTCACCCAGGGGGAAGACATCGTCCCCCTTCTGTGCCAGTCGGTCCAGGCAGCCAATACCGCCATCAATACTATGGGCGGCAGGGTCGATGCCTTGCGGGAGATGGGCACCACCGCTACCATCGCCATCATTAGGGACAAAGAGATGACGGTAGCTCACGTCGGCGACAGCAGCCTGTATCTCTTCCATGCCGGGATCCTCACCAAGATCACCCGTGCCCATACCCTGGCTGAACAGATCGCGGCGGATGGCTTCTTATCCGACGGAAATCGTCCCAACAGTGGTTACAGCCACATCCTCACCCGGGCGGTAGGGATCGAACCGGTAATCAATGTCGATATATATCAGTTGGGTATAGCCAATGGGGATCAGGTACTGCTATGCAGCGACGGACTGACAGACATGATGACCGATGAACAAATCGGCAAAGTCATGGCCATCAGCGGGGGACCTGAATTGAAAGCGCGTTTGCTGGTTGACGCAGCCCTGGCTAATGGAGGTTTCGATAATGTTACAGTCCTGGTGGTATCCGTTTAAACAGGAGGTAGGGCATTGAACGACATGACTTTGGGCGGTCGTTATGAATTGATAGAAGTGATCGGAGAAGGGGGTATGTCCTTTGTCTACAAGGCCCGGGATAATATCCTCGATCGTATAGTCGCGGTTAAGATACTGAAGGATGAATTTGCCAGGGACCAGGTATTCGTTGAGAAATTCAAGACTGAGGCGTTATCGGTGGCGCGCATTTCCCATCCCAACATCGTCAACATATTCGATGTCGGCGTGCAGGATAACATTTACTATATTGTCATGGAGTATGTGGATGGCTATACCCTGAAGCAGTTGATCCGCCAGGAAGCACCATTGCCCGTGGAAAAGGCTCTCGACATTGCTATCGGAGTCTGCGATGGGGTACACCATGCCCATGAAAAAGGTATAATCCACCGTGATATCAAACCTCACAACATTCTGATCACCGCGCAGGGTATGGTAAAGGTGGCTGATTTTGGGATAGCCCAGGCGGTCAGTGCCGGGACCATAACCTACGGCAAAAATATCGTGGGGTCGGTACACTATTTTTCTCCAGAACAGGCCAAGGGGGAACCAGTGACCCCGGCCACCGACATCTATTCTATCGGCTGCATCATCTACGAGATGGTCACCGGCCAGGTGCCTTTTAACGCCGATAGTCCGATAACCATAGCTCTCCGGCACATCAATGAAGACCCCCCTTCTCCCCGAGAGATCAATACTGAAATTCCGGTGCCCCTGGAGAATCTGATCCACCGGGCCATGGCCAAGCAACCTGGCCACCGCTATCAGACAGCCCAGGAGATGCGCAACGCTCTGCTTAAGATCCAGCAGGGCGCCAGTAGTTTGATTACTGGTGCTCCGCAGGATGTGGCCGGGACCGGGAGAAAGATGAAACCTTTGGGGAAAGGCATTATCGCTATTGCCCTGATGGGATTCCTGTCCGGAATCCTGTATATGATGGCTGGTAACCTGTTTGGGTCTGAGGTAGCGGTTCCCGACATCGTAGCCATGGATATAAAACAAGCGGATGAGGAACTTTCCCGACTGGGCTTGGTTATGAAAGTAATTGGCAGGGAGACCAGTGATCAGGTGCCACTGGATGCCATCACCAATCAAGACCCGGGCCCGGGACGCAAGGTCAAAGCTGGCCGGGAGATAGAGGTGATAATAAGCTTGGGGCTGGAACAGGTCAAGGTTCCCAATATAACCGGGGTCACTATCAATGACGCAACCAGCCGCCTGGCCAACAAGGGATTGAACCTGGGCACTATCGACCCGGTCTACGATGAAAAATATGCGGATGGGATCGTGATATCCCAGGACCCGTTGGTGGATGCCAACGTCAGTGCCGGTACCAAAATAAACGTTGTCGTCAGCAAGGGCAAACAACCGCAGCGGGTAGCGGTACCGGACGTCAGAGGCCTAAACACTGCCGAAGCCACCGCCAAGTTGCAGGCAGCCAAGATGCAGCCGGGAGCGGTTACCCGGGCAGCCAGCAACGAATACCTCCCCGAACTGGTTGCCGCACAGGAACCAGCCGCTGGGGTCCAGGCTGAAGAAGGCAGCCAAGTCAACTTGGTGCTCAGCAGCGGACCAGGGCCAAGTTCCAAAACCCGACAGGTGGAATTCGAGGTTCCCACAGAGAAACGAACCTACGCGGTGGTTATCAAAGTCGTTGATGCGCAGGGGAGCCGGGATGTCTATAGAGAGAGTCACGAAGCAGGGGACACGGTCACCGTAAATATAAAATATTACGGCACTGGGACTGCGGAAGTGCAGTTGGACGGTACACGGTTCCGGTCCTACAACTTGCGCTGATGAACTGGCAGCATTAAGGGGGATTTGGTGGAACAACGACAGTTAGAGGGCCTGGTGATAAGAAACTATGGCGGCTTCTATTATGTTCAGGATGACCTCGGTACTGTGCACACCTGCAAGGTGCGGGGCAAACTTAAAGAAAAACTTCTCAGCGGTGACCGGGTGGTCTTCACTGCCTTGGAATCGGAGCAAGGCATTTTGGAAAGAATCCTGCCCAGAGCCAATCAACTGTCCCGGCCCCGGGTAGCCAACGTGAGCCGGGTCCTAATCGTAATGGCGGTAGCCCAGCCGCGCCCCGATTTGATGCTGTTGGACCGGTTGCTCTTCCTGGCCCAATACAACCGCATCTTGCCTTGTATCGTATTGAACAAATGTGACCTGGAGCCGCATCCCTCGACGCTCTCGATACTTGATTATTATCCACGTATTTACGAGGTTTTCAAGACCTCGGCCCGGCAGTCGGTCGGCATCGATGCCGTCACCGCAGCGATATCGGGTGAGATTGCCGTCCTGGCAGGACCGTCGGGGGTGGGGAAATCCCGCCTGCTGCAAAAACTAACCGGCCAGCAGACAATTCGTACTGGCTCCGTCAGTGCCAAGATCGGCCGGGGCAAGCACACTACTCGCCATGTGGAGCTCTATCCATTGCCCCAGGGGGGATGGGTGGTCGACACCCCAGGATTCAGCATACTAGACATGCCTGCTATCCGGCGGGAAGAACTGACCGGCTATTTCCCTGATTTTTCTGTCTTTAGCGAGGAGTGTCGCTTTGGCGACTGTATCCATCACCGGGAAAAAGAATGCGGTGTCAAAGCGGCAGTGGACCAAAACCAGATACTGGCTTCCCGTTATAAGAATTACCTGTCCATGTTGGAAGAAGTAATGACCAAGGAGGGGATTTACTGATGATATTAGTCGCACCATCGATCTTATCTGCCAATTTTACATACCTGGCCGACAGTATT
>JAQVXF010000179.1 GCA_028709355.1 Syntrophomonas sp. | reverse complement strand
CTCCAGGTACCGGCAGCAGGTAACCAGCCACTGCTTCCAGCCTGGTCGGATCGATGTTCCCACAGGTTCGGCCGGCTTCCCAATAAAAGCCCGCATCTATTATAAGGACGTCGTTTTTTATTCCCTCCGCTGCAACTGTCAAGGGGGCACCCTTTTCGATGATGGCTACATCACAATCAGTTAGAGCGGAACCTTCATATGCGGGTATTACCGTCAATATGCACCCTTCCCTGATGAAAGAGATAGCCAAGGTACGGACCAGGTCAAAAGAATCTCCGACCAGCAGCACCTTTTTTCCCTTCAATGGTCCTACATAACGCCGGCTGACGTCCAAGCAGGCCATCGCCGCACAGCTGATGTAATCTGGATCCCCGTTCATAAGCAGCCCCAAGTTATGGGGACCGAAGCCGTCTACATCCTTGGCTGGGTCAATAGCGGCCAGCAGTTCCTCCTGGCATGCCGCCAGATGGTCCGGCAGGGGTAGCTGCAGTAATATCCCGTCAATGCCTGGATCCAGGTTCAGGGATTCGATGCAGGCCAAGACCTCTTCGCGGGGGGTGTCCTGCCCCAGTTCACTGACTCGGGCGCTTCCGCCCACTGCTGTGGCCGCCTTTTTCTTCAGCCCTATGTAACGCTTGTTGTCGGGATTCTCCCCAACATCCACTATGGCCAGGTGTGGCTGCAAGCCTTCGGTCTTATTCGCTTCGTTCAATGTCGAGAGGATTTCATCGGCCCAGCTCTTGCCGTTAATTATTTGCATGAATCATCGTCCCTCCGAAAATAGTGATGCAATAATATTGGTCCATCGGACCAGGTCAGAAAGCAAAAAAGGCCTGTAGGCCTTTTCCTTATTATACAGTTCAGACTTGTTCAAGCTTTGCGGTCCTTTACGCGATCCAGTATAGCGTTGATGAAGCCGACCGAGGCTGGTTCACTGTAACGTTTGGCCATCTCCAAGGCCTCATCGATAGCCACCACCGATTGCGCTCCAGTATGGTACAGTATTTCGTAAGCAGCCAGCCGCAATAGGTTGCGATCAACCGATGACATCCTCTGAACCGACCATTCTTTGGAAAATTCGGCCAAGAGGTCGTCGATATCCGCCAACTTATCCACCGCCCCTGCGACCAGAGACCAGGAAAACTGCTTGTCTTTCTCCGCCATTGGGGTTTCCGGCAACAGGTATTCGAAAGCTTGCCCGGGATCAGCCTTGACCTGGTCGACCTGAAACAGGACTTTGAATGCCAATTCCCTGGCTTTTCGTCTGCTCAAATCACTCTTCCTTTCGCCGCTGCCCACTTCATCTCTTGAATAAACTCTTGATCCATGCTTCCAGGTCCACCCGTTGATCTACCTGCTTGCCTACCTGGTAGCCCAAGAATATACAGAGGACAATGAACAGGGTCTGCCAGAAGCCCAGACTGATGAACAGTAAACTAGCCAACAGTCCAAGACCAACTCCCACAGCTTTACCCCGGTGCTCGTCCATTATAAACGCGAACCATTTTTCGAACATGATACTTTCTCCTTATTTACCAGCTGCAACGAAGTCATCTACAAATACCTTAACCTCAGAAACCTGGAGTCCGCCAACGCTTTCGAGGCTTTCACGCACGGCATTCTGCAAGGCTTGGGATATCTCCGGCACATTATGCTCCGGATTTATCATGGTATGGAGTTTTATTTTGACCCCATTGGGGGATGAAGCGACTTCAGGCTTGAGTTCTTTTACTCCTTCAACCGACCGCACCGATTTTGCTATTATCGCCTTAACGGCAGCTATGCTCATGGTCACATCGCCCCCGCTGCCTTGGCCCACAGTAACGGTGTCTATCCGCGGCGACGGTTTCAGGGTCCACAGCAATACCATTACCGCCAAGAACCCGATCAATATTCCCACCAATCCTGCCAGCATGCGATTCTGGGCGGAAGCCATCAATGTACTGAGGTAGTTTTGGGGGTCCAACCAACCCAAGGCAGTCCCGACCGTTATTCCGGACAATCCCAAGATTAGCAGATTGTAAATAAACAATACCAAACGCCCCATGCCTGTCATGGCCGCACCTCCTTTAAATCGATAATAGAGATAACCCCCTGGTTCTGCAGGGGGTTATCTCTATGCAACACCCATCGGCTAATCTACCTGAGGCTCAACCACAGCTTCTTCGGCTGCGGACTTTTTGGTCATCACCGACACTACATGAACATTCACCGCTGTCACTGTCAAACCAGTCATGGTCTCTACCGCCTGCTTGACCTCTCTCTGTACGCTTTCAGCCACCTTGGGGATAGCATACCCAAATTCGATGATTAAAAATATATCGATGCTGGTTTGGTCGCCGGAGGATTCTACTTTAATGCCCTTGCCCAGATTTTTGCGGCCCAATTTCTCCACCAGGTCAGTACCCCAACCGCCGCTCATGTTGGCTACGCCCTCAACTTCAACTGCTGCCAGGCCTGCCACTGTAGACACTACTTCGTCGGCTATACGGATAACACCTAAATCATTGGGGATTTCCGGTTTGATATTGTCCATAAGTTCCACCTCCGTTTATATTATGCTGTTATTTTACCAGACTGAGCTAAGTTTTATCAATGTTTGTATCTTCTGCCAGCTTCAGCTATATGCTGCTCATTCGCCTGGAGATGAAGTTAGTATACACCTCGCCCCTCCGGAAAAAAGCATTATCCAAAACCTGTAGATGAAACGGTATGGTAGTTTCCACATCGGTAACCGTAAACTCCAACAAGGCCCTTCGCATCCGGGCGATGGCTTCATCCCGGTCACGACCCCAAGCGATTATCTTGCCGATCATGGAGTCATAGAAAGGCGGTATATTGTAGCCGCTATAAACACAGGAATCGACCCGAATGCCAGGCCCACCCGGGGGCAAGTAGTGGGAAACCATGCCTGGCGAAGGCCGAAAATCATTGTTGGGATCCTCGGCATTTATCCGGCATTCAATCGCCCAACCGTTCAGCTTCACATCCTGCTGTTGGTAAGTCAGCCTTTCGCCGGCAGCGATCCTGATCTGTTCCTTGATTATGTCGATGCCGGTGACCATCTCGGTTACCGGGTGTTCCACCTGGACCCGGGTATTCATCTCAATAAAATAGAAGTTCTTGCTCTTATCGACCAGAAACTCAACCGTCCCCGCACTGGTGTAATTAACCACGCTGGCGATTTGCACAGCCGCTTCGCCCAAACGGGACCTAAGTTGCTGGTCTATAAAAGATGAAGGCGATTCTTCCAGGAGCTTTTGGTGACGCCTTTGCAGGGAGCAATCCCTTTCCCCCAAGTGAATGATGTTGCCAAGTTCGTCACCCAAGAGCTGGATCTCGATGTGACGTGGTTCCTCAATATATTTTTCTATGTACACCTCATCATTCCCAAAAGCGGCCCCGGCTTCCATACGCGCCATGCCCAGGGCCTCTTTCAAGGCGGCCTTGTTATGGGCCAGGCGCATGCCCCGCCCCCCACCACCAGCGGAGGCCTTGATGATGATCGGGTAGCCGATAGTTTCGGCCAG
>JAQVXF010000178.1 GCA_028709355.1 Syntrophomonas sp. | reverse complement strand
AGTTCGGTGGCCCGGGAGGCCGACCGGGTCATCTACACCCACGCCGGGCCGGAGATCGCGGTGGCCTCCACCAAAGCCTATTCCACCCAACTGCTGGTCATGTACCTGCTGGGCCTGCACCTGGCCCGCTTGAGAGGCAGTTTGAGCGAGGTGGAGCTGCAGGAAATGGCCTACGGCATCAGCCAGGTGGATAAGGCAGTCGAAAAGGTTCTCCTTGAACAGGATAATATCAAGCGACTGGCTCGCAAATACCAGGGGGTAGCTGATACCTTCTTTCTGGGGCGGGGGCTGGATTACGCGGTGGCCATGGAAGGGGCTCTGAAACTGAAGGAGATCTCCTACGTCCATGCCGAAGCCTATGCAGCTGGGGAACTGAAACATGGCCCCCTGGCCCTGATCGATGCGGGGGTGCCGGTGCTGGCCCTGATCACCCAGGACAACCTGGTTGACAAGACCATGTCCAATATCAAGGAAGTCAAGGCCCGCGGCGCCATAGTGGTGGCGGTCTGCAAGGAGAATCTACAGGAGGCTTGCCAGGAATGCGATGAGCAGATCTTGCTGCCCAACGTGGACCAATTGTTGTCGCCACTGGTTTCGGTAGTTCCTCTGCAGATATTTTCGTATTACATGGCCATCTTTAGGGGAGCCGATGTGGACAAACCCCGCAACCTGGCCAAGAGTGTGACGGTGGAATAGGAAGCAGCCGGCAGCGCAGCTGAATTGATTTGGATAAGAACTAAAGAGGCACAGGGGGATATAATGGACACATAATCCTACTGTGCCTTGGTTTATTATAGGCGGCCCTTGGAGACCATATTGATGAAGGTGGGGAGGGATAGATGTTGACCCGGTATTCGGATTGGGAATCCATCCAGAAGAAATTGGTTCAGCCCCGGGTGATACCTAGTTGTTGGTCTTTCATGCAGCCCGAGTTTATTGAATATGCGGAAGGCGAGAGTTTGACGCTGGCCTTCCCGGTGCTGGAGGTATATTCAAATCCGCGCGGCACCATGCAGGGGGGATTTATGTCAGCCGCCTTTGACAACACCTTCGGGGCTTTGTTGCAGATGGAGACCATGCGCCGCGACATAGCCTCCATCGACCTGCATGTCAGTTACCAGCGTCCCATCTTCGTCGGCGACGTCCTGGTGGTCCGGGCCCAGGTAAAATCAGTCGGCCAGACCCTGGCCCACCTGTATGCGGAGGGCTTCGACCGGAGCCAGGGACGCCTGATCGCCACCGCCGTCAGCAACCTGGTCCTAATCGGACCGGACAAGTTTGGCAAAAAGGAAACCGGCCAGGGAGGGGATTAAACCCATCGGGCCGGTTCAGGTGTTACCAAGATATCTGCTGGGGGCCAGTTTCGCGCCATCGGTTGGGGCAGGCCGGTCCCAGCAGTGGGCGGAACGTTTTACAAAGTGCGGGCGTTGAAGGTGTCCCCGCCCTCCAGGGTTCCGGTCTGGTAGCCCTTCAAGAACCAACGCTGCCGCTGTTCGGAAGTGCCATGGGTGAAGGTATCAGGCTCAACCTGACCCTGATATTTCTTCTGGATGCGGTCATCACCCACTGCGCTGGCCGCGTTTAAGGCTTCTTCGATATCCCCCGGTTCCAACAGGTTGGTCCGCTCCGCATAGTGGGCCCAGACCCCGGCGTAATAGTCGGCCTGCAGTTCCAGGCGAACACTGTACTGGTTATACTGGGCTTCACTGACCCTTCCCCGCAACGATTGCACTTCCTGCAGGGTCCCCATCTGGTATTGGACATGATGGCCTACTTCATGGGCGATTACATAAGCCATGGCCATATCTCCGGGAGCCTGGAACTTGGTCTGCAGGTCATTGTAGAAACTCAGGTCCAGATAAACCTTTTGGTCGCCCGGGCAATAGAAGGGTCCAGCTGCGGCCGCGGCAGTACCGCAAGCCGAATTTACCATGTCCGCATACAATACCAGGGAGGGCTCTGCGTAACGACTGCCTTGCTGTTTGAACAGGGCGGTCCATACGTCTTCGGTTTCGGCCAGCACCACCGAGGCAAATTGCCGCAGTTCAGCTTCCTGGGCAGTCTCCTGGTAAGGGGCTGAAACCTGCGAGTTGTTGGACTGCAGGTTGTCCATGATGGCACTGGGGTCTCCCCCCATCAAAGCGAACAGGACCACCAGGATGATGGTGCCGATACCGCCTCCCACCAGCCCTTTGGCCGCTGAGCCGCGCCTGTCTTCTACATTGCTGCTGGTACGTCTGCCTTTCCATTCCATGATCACTACCTCCTTGCTCAGAGAATCTTAATTGGGCCGGGGAGCCGGCTTTTTAGACATCCATATTTATAAATACTATTGTAACATCAACATGGGGGGATGAGATTGGCAAATCGTCTTTTTTACCACTTTGTTACCAGGCCGCCATGCAGCAGGGGTCAGGCATGGAATTGAAGGCGGGTGGACTAAATGAAAATGAAAACAATCACAAACATTGACCTGGCGATCGGATTCGAATATATTGGGACTACCAGGAAACAGCTTCGGCTGGAAGTACTGGTGTATACCCTGCAACCAGGGGATATGAGAAAAGGTTCTTCGAAGTCTCATTACTAATTCCCGGCAGTCATACCTAGAGAGGTGTTGCTGGCAAAGACCCAGGATTAAGGTATAGGTGCAAGGCTTAGACGAAGATCTAGGGCAAGGGTAGTAAGGAAGATCAGAGAAGACACATTTTTCAGGTTACTCCAAACCAAGGATTATCGCACGGTATGATTGGGTTGGGAATGAAATCCCCACAGGTTTTCCCCCGGGGACCAGTTCTTAGAAATCCGGGATGGACACCAGAAAGTTACAGGGTAAATTCCACAAGGAGGTACTCAGTGATCAGTACCACAAACAAGTAAAGGGCCAACGCTATCCCGTATAGATGTTGGTCCTTTGCTTTTTCTGAAATTGAGCCAACCCTGTACAGGGCACTGGGCTATAATTAGAGATCATGACCTTCAGCGGAGGAGGCAAACGCGATGAAGACTTACCGCCAGGTGCTGCATATGCACCTCCCCACCCGAAGAGGACTACAGAACATAACCCGCCAGGTACAGCAGGCTGTGGAGGAGAGCGGCATCAAGGAAGGATTGGTGCTGGTCAATCCCATGCACATCACCGCCAGTGTATTTATCAACGACGATGAAAGCGGTCTGCATAATGATTTCGAGGTGTGGCTGGAGAAACTGGCCCCGGAGAAACCGCACAGCCAGTATCGCCACAACGGTTTCGAGGACAACGCCGACGCCCACCTGAAACGCACCGTGATGGGGCGCGAGGTAGTAGTGGCGATAACCGCCGGTCAGCTAGATTTCGGCACCTGGGAGCAGATATTCTACTTCGAATTCGACGGTCGGCGCGACAAAAGGGTGCTGGTCAAGATCATCGGGCAGTGAACGGTGCAGTTATACCAACCCCTGGGTGGATTGCCATGGGGGCCTGCTGGTCAACTGTTGCCGCGGATAGGCGCCGGAAGAGGGCTTGATGTCCAAATTTGGACGGGGCTGGTATAATTTCAGCAGGGATGA
>JAQVXF010000177.1 GCA_028709355.1 Syntrophomonas sp. | reverse complement strand
TCGGGACGGTCGAGTACCTGCGCGGCGGCTTGGATGTTATCCGGCACTCCACCATCTTGGGGGATGCCTTGCTGAATGCCAATAACGAAGCAGTGATAATAGTTGATAACAAGAGCCAGGTGATCAAAGTCAATCCTGCCTTCGAGGGCATGTTCGGATTGAGCAATGACGAAGCTAAGAATAAGCCCCTGGATGATGTGCTGCCGGGCATAACGCTCATGAACAAGAGGCTGTTGGGCATCAAGAGGACGGTGCGAGCGCTGCCGGTTATCGTCAACCAACTGCCCATTATAGCCAATGAGGTGTGGATAGGCACCGTGATTACGCTGTTGGATCTGTCTGATTACGAAGAGATTTCGAGGGAATTGGAACTGGTCAAGAAACTGCAGCGCACCCTGAACGGTATCATCAAGGCCGTATCGGATGGAGTCATCGTGGTGAACCGGGCCGGGGAGATCAGGTATATCAACCAAAAGGCCAGTGAGCTGTTTGATATGGAGGCCGATGAACTGAAAGGCAAACCCGCCAGCCTGATTTTCAACAAACAAGAATTCGAGCAGATCATGGAGACCGGACTACCCGAAGTAAAGGAACACGACTTCAATAAAACCAAGGGGATCTTGTATTATGTCCCCATTAAGCAGGAGGATGATGAGGGCGGTCACACCATAACCGGGCTGATCATTACCATATATCTGGGTGACAACGTCGCCACCCGCGAGGAGATAGCCATACGTTTGCTGTCTCTCACCAAACAGGTCCAGTACTACCGGCAGGCCTTGGAAAAAAAGGACCCTAAGGGTGATTTCGGCGACATAGTATCCAAGAATACCAGGTTCAACCAGGTCAAACATGACGCCCAGCGTATCGCCCGCACCACCTCCACTATTCTCATCACCGGGGAGAGTGGAGTAGGCAAGGACATGTTCGCCAGGGCTATCCACGCCGCCAGCCCCCGCGCCAAACAGCCCTTTGTCAAAGTCAATTGCGCCGCCATACCCGAGTCACTGCTGGAATCAGAACTATTCGGCTACGCCCCGGGTTCTTTCACCGGGGCATCCAAAACCGGCAAGCCTGGTTACTTTGAGCAAGCGGATAAAGGCACCATATTCCTGGATGAGATCGGCGATATGCCCCTTTCTATTCAGGTCAAGATCCTGCAGGTATTGCAGGAGAAACAATTCATGCGGGTGGGAGGCATTCGTTCCCAGAGCGTCGATGTTCGGATAATAGCGGCCACCAACCAGAATCTAAGGGAGGCCATAGCCAACGGAACCTTCCGTGAAGATCTCTACTATCGATTAAACGTGATCGAGTTTTCCCTGCCTGCTTTAAGGGAACGGACCGAGGACATACTGCCCCTGGCCTTCCGTTTTGTGGAGAAGTATAACGAAATACTCGGTTCGGCTATCACCGGTATAAGTGCCGCGGCCCGCCAGGCCATGGAAAGCTACCACTGGCCGGGCAACATCCGGGAATTGGAGAACGCCATCGAACGAGCCGCCAATTATGCCTGGGAAGGTGAGATAGGCACCGAACACCTTCCCGCGCACTTGTTCCATACCGACGCCGGCAGCAATTATGACACATCCGACTACCGGGCGGCATTGCACGGCATGGACAGAGAGATCATTGCCCGGGCGCTGCGGGAAGCCAATGGCAACAAGAGCGCCGCCGCCCGGAGCCTTAACATGAGCCGGTCGGCGTTCTACGACAAACTCAACAAATACGCTATCAGCTAGGATATCCTCACCAAATTTGCTGGATGGTTAGGGATGTCTCCACAGCCACAGATACAAATAACAAGGCCGCCTACGATGGTAACATCTGTAGACGGCCTTGGTGTTGTGACTGATTTATGGAGCTGGGAGCTGTTGTGAGCTCTGCTTAGCCCTTGATGACCCGGGGGGTTATCATCTGATGGGGAGGGCAGATAGAGGTCGGATTCTGGTACGATGCCCCTACAAAAGCTATACAGTACTTGCGCAGATCGCTCATTTTGGCGATCTCATCGACGAAACCGGTCTTGGCACAGAATATCGGCCGGGATTTATCGTGGTAGTCCTGGACGATCTCGTTCATCTTCTCGATGATGGGCTCTAATGGCCGGCCGGCGTCTTTTTCCTTGACCAACCGGCGTGAGTAGGTGGCGGCGGCTGCAGTTTCACCATGCATAACATAGATTTCGGTGGCGGCCGTCCCCAAGGTAAAGAGGTTGTTGTTGTTGGCATTGGGCCCGCCCAAAACGTAATGCGCGGCGGCGGTACCTTTTCTGAGCACCACCAGCATCATGGGCAGCTCGGTATTTTCGATGGAATAGATCAGGGACATGCCTAAGCCCAGCAATTCAGCTCTCTCGGCGATATCACCCACATCTATGCCGGTGGTATCCTGGACCCAGAGTAAGGGGATGCGGTCGCGGCCACAGAAGGTGACAAACTCACTCATCTTGATCAAGCCCTGGCGATAAAGTTTGCCGCCGATGCCGTTGTATTGGTCGGTATACTCAGGGTAATCGTTGCCCAGGGCGCCTTGATTGTTGGCGATGACCCCGCACAGGTAACCATCGATCTTAGCCAGGCCGCAGTACATCTCGGGGCCATAGTCGGGTTTGAACTCCATATGCTCGCTGTTGTCAAACAACCGGGCCAGTACGTCGGGCATGGAATATACCCGGCGCTGGTTGACCGGTACGATACTATAAAGATCCTCGATGGGGAACTTGGGTTCAACCGGGTCGGCTACCCGGAAAAAGTCGGCATGGTAAGCGGGCATATCCTTCATATACTGTTTGATCTTGTCCAGCACTGCTTCTTCGGTTTCACATACTTCTCTGAAGAAACCGGTACCGTTGTAATGGATCTCGACCCGGCCGGGGGGAGTAGTGCTTATCTGCCGGGTGGCATCGATAAGGGCTTCGGCTGTCTCTTCATCGAAATATCCCTTGGGAGACATACCGCCCACGATACCTCCGCCTCCAACCGCGATGTTGGCCTTCTGGTGCGCAATCAAAGTGGTGGGACTGATGCCGTGATAGCCGCCTCCGGCGGGGTTGGTCCCGTAGATACCAACGATGACCGGGATACCCAGCTGTTCGAGTTCGGCATGCCGGAAGAAGGTGGTCCCATTGCCGCGGCGATTGGGATAAACGAGTTCCTGTTCCATGAGCTTAACGCCGCTGCAATTCAGTACCCAGACCAGGGGGATATGCAACCGTTTGGCCATATCCGTGACTCTTAAGATATTATCGGCTTGACCAGCTATCCAGGCTCCGGCCATGATCTTGTTGTTGGAAGCGATGATGACTGCCCACTTGCCGGCGATCTTGCCCAGGCCATCGATGACCCCGGTGTTGCCTTCTTCATTAGCAGCGGGATCGTAGATGGTGTGCAGGGGGCACCAGGTGCCGGGATCGACCAGGTATTCCAGCCGCTGCCAGGCACTGAGCTCACCCTTCTTATTCATTTCCTCGGTTGCTTTGCCGGTATTCTGGACTCGTGCAATCTCCTGTGCCACTGCTTCTTCAATATTCTTTAGTTCTTCAGCATTGGCTTTCGCCTG
>JAQVXF010000176.1 GCA_028709355.1 Syntrophomonas sp. | reverse complement strand
CAAACATCACTATGGGTTAGCCCCGATTCATACTACCCTGAACTGCCGACTCTGGCAGACCGGGCATTTTTGCAGGGACAGAGGAAGCTCCAGCCCACAGTTGTCCAGCAATTCTGAATCACCTAGGATATCCGCGGTCTTGCCATCTGCGGCAACAAAACCATCGTTCATGAGTATGACTCTTTGGCAGGTCTCCAACACCATGTCCAGGTCATGACTAGTGATGATCTTGGTATGTTGGAATCCATCCAGCAGAGTCATTACCCGGCGTCGGGATTTGGGATCCAGCGAGGCAGTCGGTTCATCCATGATCAGGATATCGGGGCGCAGGGACAAGACCGAGGCGATAGCCGCCGCCCGTTTCTCTCCTCCCGATAGTCTTGAGGGAGCTCGGCTGGCCAGGTGAAGTATTCCTACCTGGGCCAAAGCCGCGGCTACCCGCTCCTCGACTTCATCCTCAGTCAAACCTAGATTTCGAGGCCCGAAAGCCACATCTTCACCTACTGTGGTCATGAACAATTGGTCATCCGGATCCTGGAAAACCAGCCCTATCCTTCGCCGGATCAAAGGGATGGTCTTTTTGGTCAGACGCATATCGCCAATATTTACTTCACCGGTATCGGCCTGGAGGATGCCCATCAACAGCATCAGCAAGGTTGATTTGCCCGCCCCGTTGGCCCCGATGATCCCCACCGATTCACCATGATATATCGAAAATGAGGCGTCTCTTATAGCTCGCCGTCCATCCGGATAAGTGAAACAGAGGTCCTGGATTTCAATCTTGTGATGACTCACCTATTTAATCCTCCTACCAGAAGTGAACCTAACCACACCGGTATATCGACCATCCGGACGACAACAAAATATAGGCTCCAGCCCACCATGAACACAGCATCGTGACGACTCGCCGGCCTAAGCTGCCCAACATGGTAGTCCCCATCGAAACCCCTTAATACCATCGCAGCGTACACACGCTGAGCGCGGTCGAAAGACCGCAACAACAAGCCGCCGGCGAAGGAGCCCCAAGCCTCCGCTTTGATCCCTTTCTGCCCCGGAGCCCGCAGGGAATATGCCCGCAGCATCCGGGCCAGTTCCTCCCCCAGCACCCCGATGTAACGATAGGTGAGCAGTAACTGCAGCACCAGCAGTTTGGGGATTTTGATCATGCGCATGGCCCATCCCAGCCGGTCGATACCAGTGGTAGCGATCAACAGTACGGCCGCCGCCACGGTCAAGACCCCTTTCAGCAAAATCGACAGAAAGGTCAGCCATCCGGCTGAAACGGTCCGACCCAACAGGTCCACCTGATGGTTATCGAACAGCGGATTGAATATGCCAATTCCGATCAGGAGAGGCAGCACCCAACCGATCCGTTTCAAGACCTGGCTTAGAGGCAAAGAAGACAAGGCATAGATTACGACTGGGTATAACAACAGAGGCAATAAACCGCTTACCTGGTACCGGTCATAAGATACCACCACCACCAGAAATACCGCGGTGGTGGTCAACTTGACCAGGGGGTGGAGATCGTTGATGGGATTAGTGTCCCGAGCCAGTTCATCCAGCAACCTGAGGTCATATATGGATTCTTGTATCGTGGCCAAACTTATCCCTTCCTCACTCCTTGGATAAGGGGCGGCGGTTACCCGCCCCGATAATCTGCTAGGCGGCAACCCGGCTGCTGCGATTCTTTAAACGACTCAGACCCCACCCCGTCAGTCCGGCCAGCAACAAGGTCATTGCTCCGCCTACCAGGCCAGCCACGCTGGTTCCGGCATTAGCCGTTGGCCAAGCCGTGGTTCCCTCCCCCGCATGGTTGCTCTCTGCTGGTTCGTCCGACTTAAAACCGTAATCAGGCAAAATAGCGCTGTTATCCTGAAATTCTCCCAGTAGCTGGTGGATCCCATCCGGTTTCTCCAGCTCCGCCGTGCCCGCGACTTTCTCTATCGACCATTCCAAACCATCGGGGCGGGTGGAAGCAAACCACGACAATACCCCCCCCACCAGGAAAACCGCAACCACCATCCCGGTCAGTACTCTCCGTGTGGAGATATTACCCAAGGATTCGCCCGCTGCGGTTCTGGCTAATATTTCCGGCCGGGCGTTCCAGACATAGACCAACACCGCCGCGCTTATTAGTCCTTCGCCGATGCCTATAGCCAAATGGATAGGCTGCATTAGCATGACGAAGGTGGTAAAGGGCAGTTCGGTTTTGCCTGACAACAGTGTCTGCAGGACCACGCTGAAAGCCCCTAGTTGTAATGCCACCACCACCGAAACCAATGAAGCCCAGGAAATGCTGCGGGGGGTGAATCCCCTGCCGGTAAACCATTTATAGAACAATGGGTAGGCCACGAAACAAGTCCAGAACCCCATGTTGAAAACATTGCATCCGTAAGCCAGCAAACCTCCATCGGCGAAGAACAAAGCTTGTATCAGCAGGACCGCGGCCATTGTCAAGAATCCCGCGTGAGGTCCCAACAATGCGGCTAACAGCAAACCACCTCCTATGTGCCCGCTGGAACCAGTCGCCGGGATAGTGAAGTTGATCATCTGGGCAGCAAACACGAAAGCCCCCATCACCCCCATCAAGGGGATCTTCTGGTCATCCAGCTCCTTTCGGACCTGCTGGGCTGAATAGACCGCCAAACCGGCAGTAACCGCCAGCATAGTTCCTCCTACCAACGGTGAAACCAGAGCATCCGCCATGTGCATAATATCGACTCCTTTACAAAATGAAACGACCCAGGAAGGTTCGTCCGACTGCCCTTCATGGGTCGATTATGCCATCTGTCTTCAGTTGCGTTCTGGTGAAATATGTAACCTCGACGGCGATTCAAGACCTTCATGGTCTCATTTACCGTATATAAAATACCATAGGCCGGCCAAGTTGTAAACCGCCTTCGTTCAAGAGCGACGAGGGGAACATCTCCCTCGGTAGAATCCATAGACTTGAACTGCAGGGCCATGGACATGGCGGTGCTTCCGGGCCGACCAGCGAATTGCTGGCCGCAGCACAATACTCATTCCCGGCAGTCGGGCCGACGGTAATCACACAGCCAGTATCTGACCGTATGGATGAGTTAGGGTCAATAGGGCTGGTGTCCGTTCAAAACATCGGCAGCGTTAAGCTCCACTGTCAGACTGCTTAGAACCACTGGTCTTCAGCCTCTGGGCGAGCCCAGGTTCAATGACAATCCTCGGCGCTGAATCAAATGGTGCACTGTGCCGTCCTGACTGGCACTACCCGGCTTGATACGACCTCTTTCTATTTCCACCACATCATCAGCCAGGAAAGCCGCATCTTCCCGGTCGTGGGTTACAATTATGAAGGGTATCTGCCACCGCTGGTGCAAATCCTTGATCACATGGCGCAAGTGCATCTTGTTGTCGTGGTCGAGGGCGCTGAAAGGCTCATCCATCAGCAGCAACCGGGGATTCACCACCAGGGCCCGGGCGATGGCAGTCCGTTGTTGCTCTCCGCCCGACAACTGGCAGGGATAACGATGGACCAGATGTTTTAACCCGAAAGATTCCAGCAAAGGCTCGGGGTCCTGATCGGTGGCCAGCTGTTCTGATGG
>JAQVXF010000175.1 GCA_028709355.1 Syntrophomonas sp. | reverse complement strand
GGGGGGAATGATGATCTTGATGGAGAGGTCGTGGACGGCAGCCTGCGGCAGGTTGGCCCGGATGACATAGGCCGGGTCGGAGTCACTCTGGGCTGCGACCTGGGGCAAGGCTAGGGCGAGCAGAAGAGCCAGTAGGGCGAAGGTGGGTAGAGCCACCTTGATGGTGGATTGGTGGGCCTGGTTGTGGATCATGCTTACTCGTTTCCCATTAACTGGATGGTGTGATGATCTTTGGCGATTTAATAGAGGTGGTCATGGCTTTGAACGCATCCAGGCCATCACAACGGAGCGGATCATCCAGGAGCTGCGGCAGCGGGGCAGCTATGCTCTGCGGGATGCATCGCTGCACAGCAGAATGGAGCTGCACTGCCGCAATGATATCAATTTGCACCTGATTGTAACCGAATACCACCTCTTCCTGGCCCTGCCCCGCCCGGACGGAACTCTGGATCTGCAGAATATCATAGTCAGCCGAAATCAGGAAGCCCTGAACTGGGGCAGAATGCTCTTCTACTACGTTTTGAGCGGCGCAGAGAAGGTAGACCTCGCGACGTTTTAACTGGGGCCCGAGCGCGGCCTCCCCGGCTAAGAGAAGATCGAATTGGCCGAAAAGCCGGTTGATGAGGCAATACAGGCCGGTTAAGTTAAAAACCATAAGAATAGTACTTTTATCAAAGGCTGATTGCATGAAACGTAAATTCGGAGTTCTCTTGGAAAAAGACGAGGACGGCTACTATGTTGCATCTGTTCCCATGCTTCCAGGATGTCATACCCAGGCCAAGAGTATGGACGATCTTCTGGAAAGGATAAAAGAGGCCATTGAGGCGTATTTAGAAGCGGAAAAAGATATTGAGATCTCAGAATTCTTAGGTGTCCAGGTTGTCGAAGCTGAAGCCGGTGGATGCTGAGACGATCATAAAAGCCCTGGCAAAGATCGGCTTTCAGCCAGTCAGACAGCATGGGAGCCATCTTGTCATGAAACACCCGGATGGACGGATAACAGTGGTGCCTGTCCATAAAGGAGAGGACCTCGGCAGAGGTATTCTCCGAAAGATTGCCAATGATGCCAAGATCACCCGAGAAGAGCTGATGCAAATTCTTGAATATCTTTGATCGGATGACGGGTGAATGGCCGTCGCAGCAGATGCAAGACCACCAGGGAGGCTGGAGCTGTGCCAGGCTTAGCCCCCGTCCGCCCACTCGCTTAAGGCCAGGGTGATGGATAGCCTGGACCAGGGAGCCTCCCAGACCACCCGAGTGCTGAGCACAAAGCTCGGCCTGCACCAGTCCTCCGTGAGCCACGCCCTCAAGGCTCTGATGGAGGAAGACTTGGTCATCAAAAATGGCAAAAGCTACCGCCTGAGCAACGTGGGAATCATCCAGAAGAATACCCTGGAATGGATGGGAAAAACCCTGAGATGCCTCAAGGATCACAGAGACTTCTTTTTGAGCCACGACCTCTCCGGCATACCGCCGGGCTTTCAGGTGACCATAGGAGTTGTCTGTGAGAGGCGCGAGATCATAGAGAATGATCCGGTCATGCCTAACCACATCCATTAGATCATCATCCCCCTGCTGGCGAAGTCCAGGGCATTTCTGGTGGCCTCCTCCTCCCTGGTCCCCGAGCATCAGCTCACAGCGGCCAGGGCAGTCAGAGAGGGAGGAAGCCTGCAGACCATCACCACAGCGAGGATCATCCAGGAACTGCGGCTGAAGAACCACGCCCTCAAGGATGATTCGCTTCGCGGCAGAATTAAGCTATACAGCACGAGCGAAATCAATTTGCACCTGATAGTAACCGAAACCCACCTCTTCCTGGCCCTGCCCCGCCTGGACGGGACTTTCGACCTGGAGAATATCATAGTCAGCCGGGACCCCCAGGCTCTGGAATGGGGCAGGATGCTCTTTTACCGCTTCCTGAGCGGTGCAGAGTTGGTAGACCTCACCACATTCTGAGGGCGCTTCGCCACACAGCCACCTATGCGCGAGGCCGGGGAGCAGGCCGGGGGCGGATCGGACGGTCGGATGGACCGGAGGGCGGACACGAAAGCACGCTGGGATATGGTTGACTGACTTCTATGCTGGCATCTTCTCCGGCTTTAGATAAGGCCATATAGAAAGAGTGTTGAATTTACTTCTGCATGATCACAAGGCTCACCGCATTTGTGTCCGGCAATGTGCAGCGGGTAGGCTACCGGGCCAGGGTGATAGATATTGCCAATGCCTTCGGGCTCAAGGGCATGATCGAGAACCAGAAGGACGGCCTGGTGAAGATAATCGCTGAAGGCGAGGAAGAGAGGCTGCGCTGGTTCGAAAGCGCCATAAACATCAAGAACGCATTGATCCGCGTCTCTTCCATAGAGAAGGAATACTCCCCTGCAACTGGCGATTTCGAGAATTTCGGCAAGCTTGTTCTCAAAGGAGAGACCGACAGCAGGCTGGACACGGCGGCAGAATATCTCAAAGATCTCGTCGTCGGTGTCAATAAG
Source organism: Syntrophomonas sp. (assembly GCA_028709355.1). GTDB lineage: Bacteria > Bacillota > Syntrophomonadia > Syntrophomonadales > Syntrophomonadaceae > PHAA01. Next base: position 1,118 of record JAQVXF010000175.1, on the reverse strand, counting down.
ATCAATGAAAACCTGGGCGGACTGGGCGGTAAAATGGATCGGATGATAGGCCAGCAGGACCAGATGCTGGACAAGCAGGACCAGATGTTAGATAAGCAGGACCAGATGCTGGACAAACAGGACCAGAGGTTAGATAAGCAGGACCAGATGCTGGACAAACAGGACCAGATGTTAGATAAGCAAGATGCAACCATTGGAGAAATTCAGGCACTCAGGACCGATCTTAAGGGCTATATGGATATGAGGTTCAAGCGCATTGAAGCCGATCTATCAGAGCTGAAAGACATGAAAGTAGCATTAAAAGAGAAGGGATTAATCTAAAAGAGAATTAATGCCATTTTATGCAACACTGTGTTCTTGAGCCTTGGGTCTACCACCTCTCACCATAGGAATTTGCAGGGGCCAGGGAGAGCCATAGACCACCAGGTATCCGAGTGATAAGCTCGGCACCATCTCGTAATCCGGGAGCCCAAGCTACAATTGAAGTTTAGAAAAAAAAGTTAGGTGAGCACGGCAGCGATCTGCAGCTTGCCGTAATTTTGGGCGCACAGTAGCCCGCCTGACCGTGACCTATGGCTAAGTTGGATTAAGATAATCGTAATTAGAGAGCCACAGCCTCAGTTGAAGTTACAAAATAAAGTTAGGTGAATATGGCAGCGATCCATTTCCTTCGTTTCAGGGCGCACATGCACCCCATCGACCTTGTAGCATGGCTAAAGTGGGATTCATGATAATGAAATGAGCCCTTGCTGTAGGCTAGATAGAAAAGAAAGTTAGGTGAGCATGGCAGCGATCTGCAGTTTCCGAGGGCTCGCGCACCTGAGTACAGTGCAGAACGCGGACAGGCTTATCTTCTGAGTTCGGAATGGGTTCAGGAGTCTCCCTGTCGCTCTGGCCGCCATGCTCGAATCCAAAGTCCGGATTCGGACCGGCTGTCGCCTCCACCGTTTAATTGGAGGCTGCTTTGGTTATGATAAACCGTGCCTTGTAATAGCTTTGCGACCAGATTTCGCCCGAGTTTAGCGGAGCGCTGCGGAGTTGTTAGTAGCTGCGAGCTGAACACCTCGTTGCCTTGGTGCTTACACACCAGCTCTATCAAACTCGTCTTTTACGAGTAC
>JAQVXF010000174.1 GCA_028709355.1 Syntrophomonas sp. | reverse complement strand
TGGACCATCAACAGCCCGGGGGGAGACATCAACCGGTTAAATGAGAATGCCGGTGGCAGCTATGTCCAATTGGACCCCCGGACCATCGACATCCTGACCAGGGCTGGTCGGATCTCGGCTTGGAGCGGCGGGACCGGGTTCGACATAACGGTGGGACCACTGGTCAAGGCCTGGGGGATCGGCACCGAGCATGCGCAGGTATTGGCAGGGCCGACCGTGCAGGAACTGGTTACCCTGGTTGACTATCGGGATGTTGAGGTCGATGCGGGGAGCAACTCTGCCCGGTTGAGGAGAGAAGGCCAGATGGTAGACCTGGGAGGGATCGCCAAGGGTTATGCCGGTGATGCGGCGATAGACATTTATAAGAAGCATGGAATTGAATCGGCTCTGGCCAATATCGGGGGCAATGTGGTGGTGCTCGGCACTAGACCTGATGGCCGCCCCTGGAGGGTTGGCATCCAGGACCCACGGGGCAGCGGCAGTGAGGTCATCGGGGTGGTCGAGATCACCGACAGTGCAGTGGTCACCTCGGGCGATTACCAACGCTATTTTATTGCAGGCGGTCAGCGCTACTGCCACATCATCGACCCGCGCACCGGCTACCCAGTAGATAACGACCTGATGAGCGTAACGATTCTGGCCCCCTCCTCGACCGATGCGGATGGCTTGGCCAAAGCTTTTGTGTTGGGATTGGCTGAGGGCAAAGCGCTGGTCGCTGGTTACAGCGGGGCAGATGCCATTTTCATCACCGATGACCATAAAATACATATCACTCCGGGATTGCAGGGAAAGTTCCATCTTGAGGAGTCTGCCGATGAATATACCCTGGCTCAAAACAGGTGATAAAATCCTTATAGCCACCGTGACCGTCTTGGCGGCCGTAATCCTGATCTGGAATATCCTAGGGGCGAGCCCCGATCCTGATGTAACCGCGGTCATCACCCAGGATGGCCGGGTTATAAAACAGCTAGATCTGCTGAATCTGGATGAACCCGAATACCTCTATTTGACTGGTACTGTGAGTCAGGTCATAGTGGCCGAAAGAGGCAGAATCAGATTCCTGGAATCCGATTGCCCCAACCGAACCTGTGTTAACAGCGGATGGCTGACCCGGGCCGGGGACAGGGCAGTCTGTGTCCCCTCCCGGGTCGTCATCAAGATTGTTGGAAAGAACCCGGAGATGGATACCCGGGCTTATTGATAGGGAGAAAACATGAACAAGGGTCAAGATGCCATCCTCATAATATTAGTCTGTAACGCGATCCTGATTTCTTTACTGGAATCGGTTGTCCCTATCCCGATGCCGGTGCCTGGGGTCAAACTCGGTTTGGCCAATATCATCACCATAATCGCGATCGCTCATCTGGCCTTCAAGGATGTGTTGCTGATTGTCTTCATAAGATGCCTGGTGGTGGCGGTCCTCACCAAGGGTATAACCGCGCTCCCCTTCAGCCTGGCCGGGGGCTTACTAAGTGCCGCGGTGATGTGGCTGTGCTATAAATACTTGGTTGATTGGTTCAGCGTCAAAGGGGTTAGCATTATCGGGGCAATCACTCATAACATGGCTCAGCTGGTCGTAGCCACAATTATACTGAGAGAGAGTGTCATGCTTTTTTACTTGCCGATACTCCTGGTATCTGCGCTGGTCACCGGCTTCATAACCGGGCTCATCAGCGAATCAGCCTTGCGCGAGATCGATAAACGAGGCATCTTTGCCCATGTGGCTTGATGGCTTAAGGAAGTTGATTTGATGTGGAGAGACATGCCGGTCTTCTGACACGTCCGAAGGTGGAGATGGATGCGGGCCTTAAAGGTCTGGTGGCCTTGATCCTGGCGATAGCAGCCAGCCGCAGCAGCAATGGCTGGGAGCTGCTGTCTTTTGCCCTGTATTTGCTGATCATTACCATTTTACTCCGTAATGATCTGGGGTTCATCAAGAGAAATCTAGCCTCTTTCGGCCTGGTTTTCGTTCTCCCCTATAGTCTTGGACTCCTTTTATCCTTATTGGCCACCAGGTTTTTTCCGGGGGCTGTCTACACTCCTCCTATTTCTGTCGAGGTCACCTTTTTCAAAATGGCGAAGCTGTTCTTCATCTGGTATATCGGCAGTCTATACTTCTTTACCACCCCGTTCCCCGAGATCGCGATGGTACTGAATCGGCTCCTCAGCCCTCTTAATTCCATCGGTGTCCCGGTCACCAAACACCTGAACATGGTTAATTTCACCGTAGACCAGCTGGCTCAGTCGATCGATCGATTCCAAGCCGATACAATGGAAGCAGCCCGCAACTTGTTCAAAGACCATGATTGCAGCATTAAAACCCGTTTGGGGGCATTGGCTGACCTGGTGGTTGGCTTTATCGTTGATTCATTACAGACCCGGGAACAGGTTCAGGATGAATTCGAACAAAGCGCAATCCCGTCGGGCCGTTACCAGATGCGGATATTGAAAAATGACGTGGTAGCTTTGTTCAGCTTGATCATTTTCTTGGGAGTCTTTTGCTCTGCTGCCCGGGTGGAGCTGCTATTTTCCATACTCTAGGTGGTCAGGGGGTCAATCAATCGGATCAGCACTCTTGAAGCTGTTCGGAAGGGTCGAACCCGGTAGGTCGCTTTCGGAAATGAAGGCAAGATGGTAGACTTGTATGAGAATGAGCCAATAGGTTCGATGTTGATTAGGCTTTAAGGAGGGAGCGATGGCCATGCAAAAGTGGGCCCTGATCTGTACGTTATTATTTGTTTTAGTATTCAGCGCCGGTTGTGGGGACAAGACCTCTTTGATCCCCCTCGACCAGACCGTGACGGCAATAAACAATAACAATGTCGCTCAGCCGGGCGAAAACCAGCCGGGCGAATTGGAGATCTCTCTGGACTTCAAAGGGGGCACCAAAATCCCTGAAGCCACCGGCCTGGCCTCCAACCAATGGGCAGTTTGGATCGAAGATGATTCCGGCCGGATGGTGAAAACCGTTTTTGTCACCAACTTCACCGCCAAAGGTGGTTATATGATCCGCCCGGAGAGCCTGCCGACCTGGGTGGCCAAGGCCCAACCGGCTGCCTTGAGCGGGGCCCAGATCGATGCCATATCGAGTGCCACACCCCGGAGCGGTCATAAAACATATACCTGGGATTGCCGGGACGAAAGCGGCAAGGTGGTGCCGGCGGGAACCTATCGATTCAATGTGGAAGGCAGTTATAGCTGGCAGAATAAAGTGTTGTTCAGCGGCGCTTTCACAGTGGGCGGCAATACCGTGAATGATATCGCCGTGCAGGCCGCTTATAACAGCCAGGAGACTCACAACCGGAATATGATTACTAACGTCAAAGCCCAATATGTGGCCAATAATCCGGTGAGCATTCCCATCGGACAAGTCGTGCTGAACTACATCATCGGCCAGACTGATTACCGTGTAAACGGGCGGGTAGCCACCATGGACACTGCTCCAGTCGTCCAGGAAGGCCGCACCTTGATGCCGATCCGTTATGTCACTGACAATATCGGCGCCGCCATTCAATGGAACGAGGCAGAGCGGACTGTGACCATCACCCAGGATAATCAGAATATCAAGTTGAAGATAGGCGTAAATACCGCCCAGATCAATGGCGAGTCGGTGTTTA
>JAQVXF010000173.1 GCA_028709355.1 Syntrophomonas sp. | reverse complement strand
AAAAGCTGGGGAAATTCTTGTATGAAAAAACCGGACGCCGACCGATGATAATGCCAATTATTTTAGAACCCTAATAAGGAGGCTGCATTATGGAGAAAGCAGGGAATTTGTTCTACCAGATGGTCAAGGATCCCGGTAGAACAACCAGGGGCAGTTTGATTTTCATCCACGGGGCGGGAGGCACTCACCGCAAATGGGCCCACCTGATGGAACACAGCATCAACGCTTATACCCACATCGCTGTGGACCTTATGGGACATGGCGCGTCGCCGGGCAATCCCGCCGCCGAGGTCCAGGCCTATGCCCAGTCCATCCACGAATTCCTGAGCGCCAACAGTTTCCCCCGCCCTTGGATCCTGGTCGGCCACTCCATGGGGGGCAGCATAGCTTTACAGACCGCTCTGACCTACCCGGAGTCGGTAGACGGCTTAGTGCTCATCGGCTCGGGGGCTCGGATGCCGGTCAACCAGACCATACTGGAACAACTGGCCCAAGGTACTTTCGATACCGGTTTCCTTAAGGTAGCCTACGGACGCGATTTCGCGCCCGAACTGCTGGCCACCGAACTGCAAGGCTTGAGCCTGGTGCCCCAGCCCCAGCTCTATGTCGATTTCACCGCCTGCAACAATTATGATGTAGCCGCCCAACTGGACCAGATCCAGATCCCGGTACTGATACTGGTGGGCGACCAGGACAAGATGACCCCGGCAAAAAACTCCCAGTATCTGCAGGAAAACATCCCCGGTTCATCGCTGCAGATTGTCCCCGCCGCCGGCCACCACCTGATGCTGGAGAGACCAGCCGAGACCATTGTCGCCATATCAGACTTCTTGAAGGACAAATTCCCCGGATCCGCCTAAACGATTAACCCTCCCCACAGACGCTCCTCTGCTGCGCCTGTCGGGAGGGTTACCCATCATATAAATTCGCATTGTCGTCTTTTCTTGGCTGTTATCCCTGCGGATAGCAGCTACATTCGGTCGTGTCTCTTATTATTCTGCTATGGTAAAGCGCCAAGCACAGAACCATTCATCCGGATGAACGTCTGGCGGACAACCCACACATTCGGTCTGTATCCTGGAATCTATCGCCCGGGCGAAGCTGCTGTATTCGACCAGTCCCGCCGACTTACAGGGGTAATCATCCAGACCCTGCCGTTTGCGGGCCGATTGAACCCGGCAGTCATTCATCTGGAAAACGATGCTGGTGGGGCTCTCCTCGATGATGGATTGAATATTGAGGCGGGCATACATTCTGAGCTGCAGGGCTTGCTTCAGCCCGTCCAATCCCGGATTTTCACCGAGATTCAGATAACGCTTGATAGACCAGGCTTCAAAAGGCGAGAACTTGGCCCAACAGGTATCATTGCAGCGTTTGGCATCATTCATGCCATGCTTGAATTCGACCGACTGGAACCATATCCCATCATTGGCCAGCCAGTTAGCCCCCAGGCTGGTGATTAGTTCCACCAGTTTATCATGGGGCATATCGATGAGAGGCTTGGGCACGCCGTTCACCATCTCGAAGCCCAACAGTTTGGCCAGACGATTCATTTGGATCCCATAACTCTTGGGATAGGCATCACTCATGATCTTCAGGGCTTCATCAGTCCCCATTTGGTGCTCTACTTCCTTGAACCAAAAAACATGATGTACTACGGTGCGATGCAGCATGTCCACTGCCAGCCGGGCCAAATCCTCCTGTCCCAGCTTCTCATAAAGATTAGTTTCGATCTTCATGCCAATCCTCCCATCATTCGTAATTCTGTTTGACGGCTATCGTTACTACTGGATGGAAATCCCGTATATATATATTACCGCGATTCAGACTGGAGTGGTATCAGAATATTAGACCTTCCCGCTCCGCTTCCTTGTAAATCTCTTCATAATCCGAGTCCAGCACGATAGTAAAGTAAATCTGAGCATCAGAGGCCAGGGCATTGATCCTATCGATAATCCTGGCGATCATCCGTTGCTTCGTTTCTTCTTTCCCGGTAAATCTCATACACACAGTATTCATGGTTTCACCTCCTCCCGCTCGGGCGGTCAGTCAAAGGTAGCGCTGCCTAAGGTGCCGTTGAGTTGAGTAGCTACACGATCGGAAAACCAGGTCATCTCTGTTGCCAGCCCTTTCCGGGCTAAACCGGTCTACTCCTGCCGCGCTGATATCTCCCCTGCTTGTCCCGGCATCCTCCTCTCTCCCCTGATGAGATTCGCTCTGTTGCCAGTTTTCATATGTCAAATAAGCTACAACCTGTGTAATCAAAAAGACCCTACATCTGACTGAACATTCATTCATCTCTATGTAAACAGCTGTGTTCCGGCGATGTTGCTGGCTGCTAACCGTTGCTGGCCATCTGGCTGATTGTGGGTGACGCGCACCGGGCTGCGTCCGCTTCGACTTTGGGATAGACACCGGGATGTTGGGCGAGGTAATCGTCTTTAAGCAGACCGAGGGCTAGAGAACGGTGGAAGGACAGGACCAGAGCGATCATCTCCTCGGCCGAGATGTCTTTCATCACTATCCACTTATAAACGGCGTAGTTGATTATCGCGAGTGTGGAATAAGCTATAGGTTCCACGGGCAGATCGCAGAAGACACCATTATCGATGCCATACTGATTATTACGGCTCATGAAGTGGATAAGCTTATCGTCGAAATCCTTCAGGCATTGGTCGACATTACTGCCCAATCCACGTACCCGGCTGTATATCTCCGCCATCTCCTCATTGCGGACAAACACCTCGAGGATAGACCGTTTGGATTCTATGAAGCGTATGAACAGATCTTCCTCGGTTTTGAAATATGCGGTCACACTGGCGATTATCTCATCCAGGAACTCGCTGAGCAGTTCGGTCAGGACCTTCTCCTTGCTGTCGAAATATTTGTAAAAGGTTCCTGTCCCGAACCCAGACAGGTCAATGATATCCCGAACCCGGGCATTGACGTAGCCTTTTTCCGCAAACACGTCCAGCGCACATTCCAGAATCCGCTCTTTTTTTTCCTGCATATTGACGGTCCGGCGGATAGCCATATCATTTCCCTCTTTTCTGACGGAACATTCATTCATCTTATTTCATTTTAACCCCGCTTGCATTCATGTCAAGCATTTTCTTGAACAATCAGGTAAATTGTCACCAGACAACACCCGGTCATATTCTCTTTTTACAGCAGGTTCGGTGCCTTTTTAATTTACCATGAGCGATTGCCATAATGTTCACGAGGAATGAATGGAGTGTGCCTTTTGATTGGGTACGATCATTTAAATGCAGGCGCCAATGAACCAGGCTCGATTTAATTCTGACGCAAATATTCTTCTTGATTTTATTACCTATTGCTGCCTATAATTCTATCATGAGTAATTAAGAGTAATAATATGGAGTTGACGGTTATGGTGGAGAAGTATTATTCAGTTGAGCAGATTGCAGAAATGATCGACATGCACCCGAAAACAATTCAGCGATATATTCGAGAAGGACGCCTTAAGGCTCAGAAAATCGGTAAAGCATGGCGCGTGACGGGTCATGATCTGAGCACTTTCGCGGAAGGCACGGACGGAGTGGCGGTGCGGGAGACGTCGCCTGGATTGCAAGCAATCGTTAGGTCAGCCATGGGCAACATCAAGGTTTCCAT
>JAQVXF010000172.1 GCA_028709355.1 Syntrophomonas sp. | reverse complement strand
TGTAAACAGTGTAAAATATCTGGGCTATAGCTTCTACATCCATAAGGGGGAAGGCAGGCTTAGAATCCACCCCGGGAGCGTCCTAAAATTCAAGGATAAAATCCGAGAAATCACCGGACGCAGTAATGGGATGGGAATCCAAGTCAGGAGACTCCGACTTAACCAAATGGTACGGGGTTGGATGAACTACTTCAAATTAGCAGATGCGAAGAACCTGACACAGGGATTAGATGAGTGGATTAGGAGCCGCATTCGTATGGTGACCTGGAAACGATGGAAGAGAGTTCGTACACGTTTGGAGAACCTCAAACGCTTAGGAATTGGGGAAGATAGGGCGTGGATGTGGGCCAACACAAGAAAGGGCTACTGGCGTACCGCCCATAGCCCGATCTTGAAAATAGCCTTATCCAACGATAGACTCAAATGTGCCGGATACCTTAGTCTAATGGAATGTTACTCTGCTAAGTAAGGTGTAAACTTTGGAACCGCCGTATACCGAACGGTACGTACGGTGGTGTGGGAGGTCGGAAGGTGAACTTATCACCTACCTCCTACCCGATTTATATCTGAATCAATCAGGTGATCCTGATGCAGCTTGGGTATTTTTGGTGTGATTTGGAGGAGCTGCCGGCAGACGCCCCGATTTGTACAGGGCTTGACGCAGTAGAAACTCGATATGGGAGTTGACGCTGCGCAGTTCATCCTGGGCCCATCTCTCTAAGGCTCCGTATACCTGGGGATCAAGGCGCAGCGGAAAATTCTTTTTGCTACCCGCCATGGATTTGCTCCTTAGTACAAACTTCCGGTGTTAAGAATCGGTTGAGCTCCCCGTTCCGAGATTATGGCCACCAAGAGATTGTTGATCATGGCTACTTTACGTTCATGGTCCAACTCCAGGATGCCTTCTTTCTCCAGCCGTAGTAATGCCATCTGCACCATTCCTACCGCGCCGTCGACAATTATTTGCCGAGCGGCCAGAATAGCGGATGCCTGTTGTCTCTGCAGCATGGCGCTGGCAATCTCGGTGGCATAAGCCAGATGGGTTAAACGGGCTTCCATGACTTCTACTCCGGCCAAGGCCAATCTTTCCTGCAATTCCCGGGTCAATTCCGCCGCTACTTCCTCTGCGTTGCTGCGCAGGGAAAAGCCTTCTTCCCCGAAGTTGTCGTAGGGGTATTTGGTGGCCACATGGCGCAGAGCAGTCTCGCTCTGAATTTCTACAAACTGCTCATAATTGGTGACATCGAACAGTGCTTTGGCCGAATCGATGACCCGAAAAACCACAACTGCAGCGATCTCGACTGGATTGCCCTCAACATCGTTGACCTTGAGGGTTTTACTGTTGAAGTTGCTTACTCGCAGAGAGACCACACTACGTAAAGACAAGGGAACTGTCATCCAAAGACCATTTTCCCTGATACTACCCAGATACCGGCCGAAAAAAATTATCACCCGGGCTTGGTTGGGTTGCACTATGGTTAGCGAACTGAAGATAATCAGGGCCAGCAGCGAAGTGGCCACAATCATCAACAAATTGAAATGGATGCTGTAATAGACAGTGCCGATTAAACAGAGCAATGCTGCCAATAGGGCTAAAAATCCGTTCACCTTCCAGGCTTTGTTTTCCTGCATCTTATCTGCCTCCTCCAGAATAGTTATATCTTTATGATATCATAATAATATTATCATTCAACAAGATATTTAAAGTATACTGACCGGAGGGGGTGATGGGCCAACCAGGACGCCCATTCATTATTCAATAACTGCTGCCCCCAATCTGGTAAAATGATATGGATGTATGGTCTTTAGGTACAGGGTGAAGTGTCCGAGCGCTTTTTAGCAAAGTTCAGGGGAGAAGTCATAGAGATTGTTATACCAAACGCCAATTTATTCTTCTATCAAACAACATTTGGAAAAAAACGGATTGCGATTACATATGCCCGGACATGCTGGGCTTATGAGAGCGGTCAAATCTGACCTCGAGGCGCTGGCTTGGCTGGATGTTACTGAACTGCCCGGTTTGGATGACCTTCATATGCCGCAAGGTATAATCGCTGAGGCTCAGAAGTTGATGGCCCAGGCCTGTGGTGCCCAGGAAAGCTATTTCCTGTTAAATGGTGCGACCTCAGGAATTCACGCTTTGCTGATGTGCGGAACGACTTCGGCTAAGGTTATTATTCCCCGCCATTCGCACCGGTCCTTTTGGGGGGGACTAGTACTGTCGGGCAGCAGCCCGGTGTGGATTCCCGGGGAAATCCAGCCCGACCTGGGGATTGCCTTATCTGTCAAGCCCCAGACTATTGCTCAAGCGGCTGCGATGCACCGGGGAGTAGAGGTTGCCTGGCTTACCAGTCCTACCTATTATGGGACATGCTGTGATGTAGCAACGGTGCGCCAGTTGTTGCCGCCGAATATTGCTTTGATGGTAGATGAAGCCCACGGAGCCCATTTCCCTTTTCACCCCCTTTACCCCCATCCCGCTTTAAGGGACGGAGCGGCGGCTGTAGTCAACGGTCTGCATAAAACTTGGCCGGTACTGACCTCCGGGGCTTGTTTGCATTTGGGACAGAGTTTCTTCGGCACACCCGAAAGAAGTAACTGGAACAGATCCAAGCCGCCAAGCACACAGTGGGATCTTCGCTTGAAGGCGGCTTACCATCTTTTGACGACAACCAGCCCGTCCTATCCGCTGCTGGCGTCCATTGATCTGGCTCGAGCATTTATGCAGCAGGAAGGGATGCGTTATTTGGAGCGGGCCCAGTCTCTGGCAGCCAAGTATAAATCCAGACTTAACCAGATCAAAGGCATCAGGTGCTATGGGGCGGAATTGACTACTTTCCCGGGAGTAAAAGCGGTTGATCCCCTCAAGGTGGTCATCGGTTTGGAGGGCATAGCTTTGAGCGGCATCCAAATGGCTAGGATTCTCCGGGATGAGTATCGTATCGAGGTGGAGGTCGCTCAACCTCGCCTGATCGTGGCCATGTTTTCTTTGTTGCATGATATACTCGACTGGGAGTATTTTTTTAAATCGATCGACAACATTGCCGAAACCTACCCGGCTAACGGGAAAGCAGAAGGGATCATTTATTCCCCCCCGAGGTGGCACATGGAACTGACCCCCCGGCAGGCCTTCTGGGCCCCCAAGAGAAGGGTTAAAATGGAGGAAAGCTTAGGTCGGGTGGCAGGGGAGATGGTGGCTCCTTATCCTCCTGGGATTCCCTGCCTGTTGCCGGGAGAATTGATCACAGCTGATATCATCGAATATATCGGCTATCTCAAGAGCACGCAGGTAAATATTCAAGGGCCGGATGATCCGAATCTGGAATACATATTGATCATTGATTGAGAAGGACGGGGCAATATGGCAAGCAAGGGGTATTTTATAAGCCTGGAGGGGATAGATGGGTGCGGCAAGAGCACCCTGAAGGAGGCTTTGCTGAGAGAATTGGGTCGGACCCACTCAGTAGTCGGGATACGGGAGCCGGGCGGCACACCGGTCTCGGAGAAGATTAGGGACATGCTTTTGGACATAAGGAATAGTGGTATAATAGGTAGGACCGAAGCGCTGTTGTATGCGGCCGCCCGCAGCCAAGTGACGGCGGAAGTCATCAGTCCTGCGCTAACCCGGGGACAGATA
>JAQVXF010000171.1 GCA_028709355.1 Syntrophomonas sp. | reverse complement strand
AAGATCAAAAACGAACTGAAGAGTCTGCTGCAGAATGAGCGCGACAAATACGAGACCTTTTACCAGTCCTTCGGCCGCCAGCTGAAGTTTGGCGTGTATGATGGATTCGGGGCCGACAAGGAACTGCTGCAGGACCTGCTCTTGTTCTACTCGTCCCGGGAGAAGAAGATGGTCACCTTGGAGGAATACGTGGCCCGCATGCCAGAGGAACAGAAGTTCATCTACTATGCCGCCGGGGACTCCATCGAAAAACTGGACAAGCTGCCCCAGTCGGAGGCGGTGGCGGAAAAGGGCTATGAGATCCTCTATTTCACGGACGATGTGGATGAATTCGCGATCGGCATCATGTTGAACTACCAGGAGAAGGAGTTCAAATCGGTGTCCAGCGGCGATCTGGGCCTGGAGGATGATACCGCCGATGAGGAACAGGACGCGGCCGGGGAGCATAAGGAACTGTTTAGCGCCATGAAAGACCTGCTGGCCGGCAAGGTCGATGACGTGCGGGCTTCCAAACGGCTCAAGCACCACCCGGTCTGCCTCACCAATGAGGGGGCCATCTCCATCGAGATGGAGAAGATCCTGAACGCTATGCCCAACAGCCCGGCCCAGCCGGTGAAAGCCAGCAAGGTGCTGGAGATCAACGTCCACCATCCGGTATTCACCGCCCTGCAGGAGACGGCGACCGGGGATCGCGAGAAATTCGAGCTTTTCACCAGCCTGCTGTACAACCAGGCGTTGCTCATCGAAGGGCTGCCTCTGGAGGATCCAGTTGAGTTCACCAATAATATCTGTAAGATCATGATATGAAGCAAGAGATCTTAGTAGGACGGTAACCTTTTGGCAGGATTCGATATGACCGCAGCTGGCCGACCGGGGGTATAGATGATGGATTGGCACAAATTGATTCTCTACCGGGGTCTTTTGGATGACCAAGTGGTCCACCAGACCACATTACTGCTGGAGATGCTCAAAGAGCCCGCCCCGGATCAGGTGGTGGCCCGGGAAAGCCTCTATTACCGCATCTACAACCAGCTGGTTTGTTTCTCGGAAAGCCACCAGCTGGCGGGGGATATCTGGCAAAACTACCTGATCGCTCTGCTGGCCGGGGACCAGAATCCCTTCAGTCTGGCAGGAGAGAGGGGGGCCGGTATCCTGCCTGGTCTGTTCAACCTGACCATCCGCGACATGGAGATCCTCCACAAGGCTTTCGGTTTGGATTGGACCGCAATAGCGCGGGCAGTTGCCCAGGACGGGCTTCCCCTGTTGCGCGACTTCCAACCGGGGATCGGGGCTTCCGGGAGTTACGGTCAAAACCTGCAGCGGTTGGTCCAGCTCATCGACCTGGGCAGCGGACCGGTGATGATGGCCGGGCAACTGGCCGAATTTTACGGCCGCCACGGCTGCGGGCTGATGAATCGTTACCGGGCCTTCCGCTGGGACCTGGGATTGCAGGGGATAGAGGAACATGACCCGGTACGCCTGGATGACCTGGTCGGTTATCAATACCAGAAGCTGATCATCACCGCCAATACCGAGGCTTTCCTGGACGGCAAGACCGCCAACAACATCCTTCTCTACGGGGAAAAAGGGACCGGCAAATCCTCCACCGTCAAGGCCTTGCTGAATGAATACGGGAGCCGGGGCCTGCGCATGATCGAGCTGCGCAAGAGCCAACTGGATGAGTTCCCGGCGGTCATCCGCTCCATCAGCCAGCGGGGGATGCGATTCATAATCTTCATCGATGATCTTTCTTTCGAGGATTTCGAAATCGAATACAAGAATATCAAGGCCAGCATCGAAGGCGGCCTGGAGGTGCGGCCCGCCAACGTGCTGCTCTATGTGACCTCCAACCGCCGCAACCTCATCAAGGAGACCTGGAGTGAGCGCTCATCTGACGACGTGCATGGTTTCGATGCCCGCCAGGAGAAGCTCTCATTTGCTGACCGTTTCGGCATCACCGTTACCTTCCCATCTCCGGATCAGGAACACTTCCTGGCGATCGTGGAGACTCTGGCCGCTCGCCAGGGAGTCGACTTGCCGGCCGAGGAGCTGCGGCGCCGAGCCCTGCAGTGGGAGCGCAACTATAACGGTCGGTCGGGACGCAGTGCGGTACAGTTCATCAACTCGCTGTATGTTTGATGAACCAGGGAATCAAGGAAGGGCAATCGAGGGGGCGTTAGCCCCCTTTTTAGCTGGCAGGCGAGAGCGGTTGGCGTATACTATTTGGAAGAGATTTGGGTAGGAGTGAAAACCTTATTATGAATGAAGCAGTGGGCCCAGGCCGGGAGGGAACCGGGGCGGGAGGGGAGCATGATCCTCTCCTGGGCTTGGAACGCAGTCTGATAACCAAATATCGTCGCCCTCTATGGACCAAATTCACCCGGGCGGTCAAGGATTTCCGCTTGATAGAAACCGGCGACCGGATAGCGGTGGCGGTGTCGGGGGGCAAGGACAGCCTGGTCATGGCCAAATTGCTGCAAGAACTGCAGCGCCACGGTGGCCGCCAATTTGAACTGCAATTCATCGCTATGGATCCTGGATATCAACCGGACAGCCGCAGCCGGTTAGAGGAGAACTGTGATTGGTTGGGTATCCCCATAACTTTGTTCGAATCTCAGATATTCAAAATTGTAGCCGAGGTCTCTCCCCAGAATCCATGCTACCTCTGCGCCCGCATGCGGCGCGGGGCACTTTATGCCCAAGCCCAGAGATTGGGCTGCAACAAGTTGGCTTTGGGGCACCATTTCGATGACGTGATAGAGACCACCCTGCTCAACCTTTTCTACACCGGCAGTGTCAAAACTATGCTGCCTAAACTAAAATCGACTAATTTTGAGGGTTTGGAGTTGATCCGGCCCATCTATTATGTGGAAGAGAAGGCTATCCGCCGGTTCACCGGCGATTTTGGCATTGAGGTCCTGGACTGCGCCTGTCAGGTAACAGCCCGCAGGGTGGGCAACAAACGCTACCAGGTTAAAGATACCATCCAGTATCTGAAGCAGCACTACCCCCATGTGGAACAGATGATAATGCGAGCAACCCAGAACATCAACATGGATTGTGTCCTGGGTTGGCAAAAAGACGGGCAGAAGTCGAGCTATCTGGACTTCTATGATGAAGACTGAACCCTTCTAACGGGGCATGTTCTGGCCGTTGAAGATCTCGGTCATCTCGCGCTTGATCTGCTTCTTGATCCTGGTCTTCTCCTTCTGCTTCAGATCTTGCTTGGCCGTGCCGAACAGGTAATTGTCCAGGTCGAACTCCTTGAGCAGCATCTTGGTGTGGAAGATGTTGTCCTGGAAGACGTTGACATCGATCACCTGGTAGAGTGAGCGGGTTTTGTTGGCGATATAATTCTGGATGGAATTTATCTTATGATCGATGAAATATTTCTTGCCGTCCACATCCCGGGTAAAGCCCCGCACCCGGTAGTCGACGATGCAGATGTCGGGATTGAAGGCATGGAAAAGAAAGTTCAAGGCCTTCAGGGGGGAAATATGACCGCAGGTGGAAATGTCGATATCGACCCGGAAGGTACTGACCCCGCGGTCGGGATGGCTCTCCGGATAGGTATGGACGGTGATGTGACTCTTGTCCAGGTGAGCCAGCACCATCTCCGGTAAGGGACCGGGTGATTCG
>JAQVXF010000170.1 GCA_028709355.1 Syntrophomonas sp. | reverse complement strand
AGGTAATGGATTACTGTTCTATGAACCACATCAGGATGATCGATTTCAAGATGATCGACCTGGTGGGTCGCTGGAGGCACCTGGGCATCCCCACCGGCCGCTTCAAACCAGATACGCTCAAATACGGTATCGGCTTCGATGGCTCCAATTATGGCTTCGCCCCGGTGGAGAAGAGCGACATGGTTTTCATCCCCGACATCACTACCGCCGTCCGAGATCCGTTCACCGAGGTCCCCACCCTCAGCATGATCGGTGACGTCTTCGTCATCGCCCAGCCGGATAATTATCGTTTCGACCAGGATCCCCGCTCTATCGCGGTCAAAGCCGAGGAATATCTGAAATCCACCGGCATCGGTGACGAACTGCGCATGGGCCCCGAGTATGAATTCCATGTCTTCGACCATGTCAGCTATGAGTGTTTGCCCCACCGCACCGGCTTCACCATCGACACCGAACAGGCCATCTGGAACAGCGGCGATGACGAGCACCAGAACCTGGGTTACAAGATTCCGGCCAAGGGTGGCTACCATATTGCGCCGCCCCAGGACGTCCTCTATGACTTGCGGGCGCGGATGTGCATGCTGATGGAAGAAAACGACATCCCGGTCAAATACCATCACCACGAAGTAGGCGGGCCCGGCCAGATCGAGATCGAGGTGGAATTCGGGACCCTGCTGGAGATGGCCGACAAGACCATGCTGGCCAAATACCTGATCAAGAACCTGGCTTTCCAGGAAGGCAAAACCGTCACCTTCATGCCTAAACCACTCTATGCCGAGGCCGGCAACGGCATGCACGTCCACATGCATATGTTCAAGAACGGCGAGCCCCTTTTCTACGATGAGAATGGTTATTCCAACCTGAGCCAGACCGCCCTCCATTTTATCGGCGGTGTCCTCCATCACGCCCGGGCTCTGCTGGCCTTCACCAATCCCAGCACCAATTCCTACAAGCGGTTGGTGCCCGGTTACGAAGCCCCGGTCAATTGTGTTTTCGGCACCTCCAATCGCAGCGCCGTGATCCGGGTACCGGCTTATGCCAAACACCCGGCTGCCAAACGCTTCGAATTCCGGTCCGCCGATGCCACCTGTAATCCTTACCTGGCATTTGCAGCTATCCTGATGGCCGGCCTGGATGGGATCCAGAAACAGATCGATCCCACTCAAAATGGTTTCGGACCTTATGACGTCAATCTGTACACCCTGTCTCCGGAAGAATTAGCCAAGATCAAGGCCCTGCCGGTATCATTGGAAGAAGCCCTGGATGAGCTGGAGAAAGATCATGACTTCCTGCGGCAGGGGGATGTGTTCCCGCAGCGCTTGATCGATGTGTGGATCGCCACCAAGCGCAAAGAAGCCCGCAAGGTCAGCGAGATCCCGCATCCGATGGAGTTTGAATTATACTATGACCTATAGGGATGATGCGGTGACCAGGCCGGCTTTTTCCCTGGCCCACCTGGCCCTGGTGGTGACTGACGCTGACCGCTCAGCCGATTTCTATGCCCGGGTAATAGGCTGTGGGATCGGCGACCAAGTGGTCACCGATAATCTCAAAATAATCTACCTGCAATCTGGCGGGTTGACTTTAGAACTGCTGCAATACATTCCGGCTCCGCCTGTCCAGCGCGGGGCCGGTTTTTTCGATCACCTGGCCTTTACGGTGCCGAACATAGAAGCCGCCATGCAGCAACTGAGGGAACAGGGGGTCAGGTTTGAAACCGAGGCGCCTCGTCTGGGCCCCACCGGTCACAAGATCATCTTCTGTGCGGGTCCGGATGGAGAACGCATCGAATTGATGGAAGAGCAATAACTTAGGGAAAGTCCAAGACCGCCTCTAAAGTGGCGGTCTTGTCATCCGGAGAACCCGCTTTCATCATCCAATGAAGAGGGGTTTTTCATTCTATGGAGCTGGTTTTGTCTTCCTGAGGAGCTGAAGGCGACGAAGGATCTCATCAACGATGCCATAGTATGGCTTTTAATAGTTGTCAGATGCTTCGCTAGCGCTCAGCATGACGCATTTAATAGACTCATGCAGGCATGTCGGGCGGTGCCAAGTTATGGTTCATCACCTGCTGCTTCTCTTGCTCCTGGACTTTATAAGTATGGCCAGTACCAGCATTCCCACCGCGGCTGCGATCCAAGTCGTGTAAGCAGGGGCCGTAGTCCTCTCCGGTGCGCTCTTTTCCGGTGATGACGGTATGGGAGTCGAGGCAGTCGGTACTCCCCCGCGTCGCTGGCCACTGAAATCCCCCCCCAACTGGCCGGTCATCAAAGAGTTTACTACCGCCTGCCCCTGGATCTGGTAGGTCTTATCCACCCGGCGGATGGTGAAATCGGCACTGCCTTTTACCAAGCCGAATTGATTGATGTCGAAATGAGCCTGCAACCCCTCCCCTTCTGGATCGCCGCGGTATTCCCCCGGCTGGATTACCGATTGATCCTCCAGTGTGGCTGTTACCTCCATCTGCCCGTTACCAAGATCCCTTATGTCGATAGTAGTCGGCACCTGCTGTTGGTCACTGGTGTTTATGATGATGTCATATATTCCGGCCCACTGTCCGGGATTATCCTGGGCGGCTTGGGCAGCGGAACCGAGCCCTGCCATCATCGCCAGCCAACCCAGCACTGATATGATCAGGATGCTCTTCTTCAAACCATCCCCCCCTTTTCAGAATGTTTTCAAACATCATCTTGTTTCCTGCTCTGACCACTTATCATATAATAACTTGGGGACATTCCTAGACTAATAATAAAGCCCCGGTTTTATCATCCTGAGGAGCCGAAGGCGACGAAGGATCTCACCAACAGTCACTTATTATTGGCTTATATATCGTTACAAGATGCTTCGCTGAAGCTCAGTATGACACTTTTTAGTGACATCTTCAGCGGTCTCGGAAAATCCCCAAGCTACTTAATTAATTCCATAATACCGGAAAGGAGACTGACAACATGACCAAAGCCATACCCTTTGCAGAATATTCGCGCCAATTCCTGGAACAACTGCCCCGGGGGGCTTTTCTGACGGTGCAGGAGGGCGCTCGCCGCAACACAATGACCATCGGTTGGGGCAATATCGGTTTCATTTGGCAAAGGCCGATAATCACGGTGATGGTGCGCTATTCGCGCTACACCCACAGCTTAATTGACAAGGCCCCCGATTTTTCCATCAGCCTGCCCGCTCCCGGGGAGATGAGGAAGGCGCTGGCCAGTGCTGGCAGCGTATCGGGACGGGACGTAGATAAATTCAAAGAGGCCGGGGTCGCCACTGAGCCCGCCCGTACCATCCAGAGCCCAGTCATCAAGGGTTGCGATCTTTTCTTCGAATGCCGCACGGTGTTGCGCCAAGTGATGGAACCAGCCTGGCTGGATGAGACCATCCGGTCCAATAGCTATGCCAGTGCCGATTACCATGTGATGTATTACGGAGAAATCACCGCCTGCTATAGACGGGAAGCGGAATAGTCAGCGAAACCACTGACAAATAAGGTGGGGACTGTCTATACCTTATTTGTCTTAGGGACGTATCTCCTGAACCGGATCGGTGGTGGCATTATCGCCTGGCTGGTCAGCACCACCGACTCCATTGTCGCTGCGGGGAGCGTTATCGATAGTCTGGTCATCCTGGGCTTCTCCATCAATGGGGGGTGGGTTTGTAGTCGCCCCACTATTGTCATCCACGG
>JAQVXF010000169.1 GCA_028709355.1 Syntrophomonas sp. | reverse complement strand
GTTGATCAAGGTGTCCTGCTTGGATTCCTGTACGACACCTATACAGCCAAGAGAGAGGGAGGCAGGTCGACTGGCAATGCTGTTAGGTCTTTTGGTAGTCTGCCAACGGTAGGGAGTACCAACCTGATGATAACTTCGGGTTCAAAATCCGCGGAGGCCTTAAGGGACGGGATTGTGGAGGGACTCTATGTTACGGAACTCATGGGGATGCACACCGCCAATCCGATTACCGGTGAATTCTCACTTGGAGCAGCGGGGATAATGATCGAGCGCGGTGAGTTGACCTACCCGGTCAGGGGAATAACCATCGCCGGGAATCTGTTGACCATGCTGCGGGAAGTTGACGCAGTCGGCAGCGATTGGCAAATTTATGGAAGCAAAGCGGCGCCCTCGCTGCGATGCAAAAGTCTCAACATTGCCGGGAAATAGAAAGGGGGCAGTCTCGTGGCAAGCATACTTGTTATCAATGGGCCCAATCTCAATATGCTGGGGATAAGAGAAGAGGAGTTTTATGGGAGCCAAACTCTGGAAGAGATCAATGCGGAGTTGATGGCCGCGGCAGCGCAATGGGGTTTGACCATTGACTTCTTCCAGTCCAATCATGAGGGGGAGCTGGTGGACCGCATCCATAAAGCCTGGCAACAGGCAGACTGCATAATAATCAATCCTGGTGCATTCAGCCACTATAGCATCGCCATCTATGATGCCCTAAAAACAGTGCAGATACCCGTGATTGAGGTTCACCTGTCCAATATTTATAGTCGCGAGCGATTCCGCCATAAATCGCTTATATCTTCATTGGCGGTGGGGGGAATCTTCGGCTTGGGAGCGCTGGGTTATCACTTGGCATTGGAGGCGGCGCTGCATATTATAAAGGCGCAGGAAACTGGTATAAGCAAGTGAACTGGTTGCAGCTGAGAATATACAGACTACGGCAGATTCTGACGGTCAACCACTTGGAGGCCATCCTGGTCACCAAACCGGAGAACATTCGTTATCTATCTGGATTCACTGGTGGTAGTGATGCCAAACTATTGGTTAGCCTTACGGAAGCGTATATACTGACCGATGGGCGCTACCTGGAGCAGGCGGGGCGGGAATGCCCGGACTGGGAGTTGGTGCCGGTCCAGGGCGGCGGGCTTGACAGCCTGAAGGCTATTTGCGATAAATATAGTAGCCTAGCGTTCGAAAGCAACCACATGACATACGGACTCTTCCTCCAGGTGCAGTCTAGACTCAAGGCGGCCCTGTCCCCCCATTCCGACATTATTGAGCAGTTGCGCCAGCAGAAGGATGCCGCCGAACTCCAGCGACTGAGGGCGGCGGCAACCATAGGAGATGAGGTTTTCCGCCGCATCTGTCTCGAAATAGAGGCGGGCTGGAGTGAACTCCAGGTTGCCAACCGCATCTCCGCTTATTTGAAAGAGCTGGGGTGCAGCCGGGAAGCATTCCCGACCATCGCCGTATCCGGGGAGAATGCGGCCTTACCACATGGGCAACCAGGCCAGAGGTTGCTGTGCAGGGGAGATATGCTGACCATGGATTTCGGCGGTTTCTATCAAGGTTATGCTGGGGACATGACCAGGACCATAGCCATCGGTGACATATCGCCGCGGTTGCGGGATCTGTACGATCAGGTTCTGGATGCTCAGCAACAAGGGGTCGCCAGCATCAAGGCCGGGATCAGAGGTCAAGAGGTGGACCGACTGGTAAGGGTGGAACTGGCCCGCCGCGGCTTGGACGCCTACTTCCTGCACAGTACCGGGCACGGTTTAGGAATGGAGATTCACGAATTCCCCGCCTTGTCTATCCATAGCCAGGATGTACTGGAGGATAACATGGTTGTGACCGTTGAACCGGGAATATACATACCAGGGTGGGGCGGCATAAGGATAGAGGACACAGTTATCGTCAGACCGGACGGCTGCGAAGTCATTACGGCTTCAACCAAAGAGCTATTAATAATATGACGGAGGGATAGGATGATCTCAGTTAATGACTTCAAGACCGGGGTTACAGTTGAACTGGAAGGACAGGTATACCAGGTGGTCGATTTCCAACATGTGAAACCAGGCAAAGGGGCAGCATTTGTCCGCGCCAAATTGAAAAACGTGAAATCCGGAGGAGTAGTCGAAAAGACCTTCCGCGGCGGGGAGAAGCTGCATCGTGCTCACCTTGACAAGCGAGGGATGCAGTACCTATACATGGACGGAGAAGACTACGTCTTTATGGACAACGATAATTATGAACAGCTTTCCATAGGCCGGGAGGACATGGGTGACGGGGTCAAATGGCTAAAAGAAAATATGAGCATCCAGGTGCTCATGTACCAGGAGCAGATTATGGGCATTGAGATGCCTAATTTCGTAGAGCTGGAAGTAGTGGACACCGAACCAGGAGTTAAAGGGGACACCGCTACTGGAGCCACCAAAGCCGCCCGCTTGGAAACTGGAGCTAGTGTCCAGGTGCCCCTTTTTATAAACACCGGAGATCGCCTCCGCATCGACACCAGGACCGGGGAATATATGGAACGAGCCTAGTCGCCGAGGGTGGATATTATTAAGCCCCAGTACCTGTAACCCCAAGAGCAGAGGAGTTGAAGAGATGACGTTGGAAGAGATAAAAGAGCTGGTCTTGCTCATGGAGCAGACCGATTTAACTGAACTAAAAGTCCAGGCAGAGGATTTTAAACTTACTCTGCGTAAGGGCACAGCCGCACAAGCGCCCGCCCCCCTAGTCACACCTGCTGCAGAGAGTCGACCGTTGGCAGCCCAGCCCAGGCTGGAGAAGGCGTTCGATCAGGATTTGGTCAGCATCAATTCGCCGATGGTAGGGACCTTCTACCATGCCTCTTCGCCTGACAGTGAACCGTTCGTAAAAGTGGGAGATCCGGTCAGCCAGGGCCAGACCATGTGTATCGTGGAGGCGATGAAGTTGATGAACGACATCAAGTCCGAATACGACGGGACCATAGTGGCGATCGCAGTGGAGAACGGCCAGGCGGTCGAGTATAATCAGGTTCTGTTCTGGATCAAGAGGAGCTAGGAGTGGTGATTTGTTTACCAGGATATTGATTGCCAATCGCGGGGAGATCGCCCTGCGCGTTATACGGGCCTGTAAGGAGATGGGCATCGAAAGCGTCGCAGTATATTCAGAAGCGGATCGGGACAGCTTGCATGTCAGGATGGCCGATGAGGCGGTCTGCATTGGGGGAGCCCCGGCCACCCAGAGCTATCTGCATATTGCCAATATTATCTCGGCAGCGACAAACTCAGGCTGTCAGGCGATTCATCCAGGATACGGTTTCCTGGCCGAGAACGCTCATTTTGCGGAATTATGTACTGCCAACCATATCAAATTCATCGGACTGACAGCTTCGGTCATCGAATTACTAGGAGACAAGGTGAAAGGCAAGGAATTGGCGCAGCAGGTCGGCATACCGGTGGTGCCCGGTAGCCAGGGAGCGGCCGGCAGCCTGGAAAACACCATCATTCTGGCCGAAACTATCGGCTACCCGATAATCATCAAGGCCTCCGCTGGTGGTGGGGGGCGGGGCATGCGTCTGGCCCATAACAAGGCCGCCTTGAAAGAGGCCCTGGGCATGGCGCGTATGGAAGCTGGGGCTGCTTTTGGGAATGATGAGGTGTACATAGAAAAATATATTGAGGAACCTCGTCACATCGAGATCCAGCTCTT
>JAQVXF010000168.1 GCA_028709355.1 Syntrophomonas sp. | reverse complement strand
AAACCGGTGTCCGCGAAGACAGTGGACAGGTAGTTTGTGTACATATCGGTGGTGATATGACTATAACCCAGGCTCAACAGGGCCCAGCCCATGGCAGTATCCAAGACTGCCGATATGATGCCGCCGTGCAGGCGGCCACGTACCGTGGAATAATGGTGGCAGGACTGCATCAGTACTCCTGCCTGACCCGGCCCCAGGTAGGCCAGGTCAGCTGCCAAAGCTCGGTGAGCCGGGACCGGCCACCGTTCACACAAGAAACTAAAAAATTGGGGATCGATGCCCCGGTTTTCAGCCTGCACAACACTCACCGCCCAGCCTCCCATCTCCATTTATTCCCGTTATACGAATTATAGCGAAAAACCCCACAAGCGGAAATAGGCCGCCGCTGTGACCATGCCTAACAAAAGGGCCCCAGCTGAAGCCAGGGCTATAGAGAAAGCAGGATGTCCGGAGCATGAGTTAAGTTAACAATCAGTCTCCCCCGCCGGCTGAAGCGCTGATGAACTTGGGGGGCAAATCCGAATAGCCTATGGAGGCGGCGGCATGGTTTATGGTCTGCATCCCCTGAGTGATGAGTTGCTTGGAGGTGCCATGGGCCACAATTCTACCCTGGCTGTCTTTGATGACCGCCTCTGACTTGGCTACGCTGCGCCCCACCTTGATCCTCTTGGCTTCCACTACTAGATGCCCATTCTGGCAAACTCCCAGCATGTCCACTTGCACATCCAGGGATGTGTAGCCAGCATCCTCGGGGATCTCGCAGTAGGATGCCCAGTACGCGGCGGTGTCGATCAGCGAGGTGTATACCCCGCCGTGCACCGTGCCGAAGGGATTCCAATGCTTCTTCTCCAGGTCACACTCTACCCGGCAGTAACCCACCCCCAGATCGGTAACCTCCATATTCAGCAATACGAAATAGGGCCCCTGGTTGATCATCTCCATGATGGCCCTGAGATGTTCCGGATTCACCCGCTGCATGTCCATCCTCCTCCCTATATAGACCTTGCCTGCACTTCAACTCATTTAATCAGCCAGTAATCCCTGGGCCAATGTCTCATGGAACGACACCACCATCTCAATCATCTCGGCTTGGCTGATGTCTTTCAGCACTACCCACTTGTAAAGCAGAAATTTCTCCGTGGCCAGGATGGAATGGGCCACCGGGGCCACCGGGACTTTCCTGAAGCGGCCTTTCTTGATACCGTACTCGATATTCCTGGAATAGAAACTGATCAGCTTGTCTTCGAAATCCTTCAGGCAGCGGTCGATGGGTTCGCTGGCTCCCGCCACCCGGCTGTACAGCTCCGACAAATCCTGATTGGCGGCAAAAACCTGCATGGTGATCCGCTTGGTCTCCACGAACCGTTCGTAGATGTCTTCTTCCACCTGGTAATACTGGCTGATGCTGGTGATGATTTGCTCAGCAAATTCCTCCAACAGCGCTTTCAAGACATCCTCTTTGTCCACAAAATAATTATAGAAGGTGCCGGTCCCCACCCCGGAAACGGTTATGATGTCGCGGATGGCGGTGTTGAAATAACCCTTGGCAATAAACAGCTGCAATGAACTGCGGAGCAGGTGTTGGCGCCTCTCTTTGCTTTGCTTCAATTCTGGCAGCGGCATGGAACTAGTCCTCCGAGTGTACGTTCGTTCACTTATAGTGTATTTATGAACCGTACGCTTGGCAAGAATTAGTGAAAATGTTGGCGATCCTTTTACAACTTGACGGTGTGTAGTATACCGCACGAAAAACAGTAACGGGATTAGCCCGCTGGCCAATCCCGTTCTCACCTACAGGAACATCCAGCAACAGTTTCTACAGATGGTGCTCCAAATCCTCTTGCCAGCCATGAATCATGGTATGCAGTTGTTCATGGATCCCATGCCCGATGACGCTTTCCTCGAAATGCTCAAATTGCTCGAACATCGTATCTTGTTGGGCATCGCTGATCAATTGGTCAGCCAGCACGAACAGTACTTGGTTTTCCTTGTCGATGTGTTTTCTCAGCAGGTCCGCATAACCTGCCGCTGCTGCTTCAAAATCCAACCGCGCCCTTGCCTCCACGGCCTGGCTCATGGCCGCGATATAATCGCGCCCGGTTCTGTGTTCCTGCAGCATTACTCCTATTGGGCCATTTTCAGCGGCGATCCCTTTACTCACCAACTCCGGGAAAAGGTAATCCTCTTCCTTGCCATGATGGCATTTGTCGGCAAATATCTGCAGGAAGTAGACCACCTGCTCATACTTCTGGAAGCGGGCGTCTTCATCGCTGGGCACGGCGGTCATGTGGTCCAGAAGCTTCAAGACATGCAGGATAGAGTCATGTTCTTTCCTTAGATCTTCGGTCGCTTTTCCCATACTCAAACCCTCTTTCCGTTTTCATGTTTATATGGATTTCCAGTGCCCGAATGCCTGGTTTCCACTAACTATATGATACACTCTGGCGCTGATTATGCGTAGCTATGCAGCCCGGGCAGCAAGATGCTCACCCCGAATAAGGTAAACAGGACCACCAGGAATCCGATGACCACCAGCCAGGCACTGCGGCGCCCCCGCCACTCGCTGGTGCGGCGGGCATGCAGGTAAGCGGCATAGACTACCCAGGTCACCAGCGACCAGGTTTCCTTGGGGTCCCAGCTCCACCAGCTGCCCCACACCTCCTCGGCCCACACCGCTCCGGTGATGATGACCATGGTGAGCAGGGCGAATCCCCATACCACCAGGCGATAGATTTTGCGATCGATGATTTTCAGATAGGTTTCTTCCCGGTCGGTCTGGAGCAGGTAGATTATCCCCAGGCAGCAGGCGACCGCGAAAGCCGAATAAGCCAAAATGGCGGTGGCGACATGAGCACTCAGCCACCGGCTCTGCAAAGCCGGCATCAGCGGCCGCAGGTCAGAAGGCAGGGAAGCCAGCATAGCCATCAGCAGGGTCAGCAACAAGGCGACCGCCAGGTCGAAGACCGGATTGGCCAGGGAACGACGGACTAAAAAGTAGACCAACAAGGTGACCCCGACCATGAAGAGGGAGAACTCGTACATATTGGCCAAGGGCAGGCGACCCGAGTCGGCGGCGCGCCCAACCAGTATCACCAGCACCGCCAGGGCCGCCAGGTAGAGGGGCAGTGGGGCAGCTTTATCCAGCCAGGCACCCGGGGACCACAACCGGGCTAAATCTATCAGCACCGCCAGTACCAGCAGGACAAAGGTCGCCATCAAGAGCATATCGGTCATGAGTTAGTCCCCCTCCCGAGCCAGGAATAGACGCCCGTAACGCCCCAATAAGCCCAACAAAAGCAGGATGAACCCGATGAAAACCAGGTTGACCCCGGGATCGTGTTTGATCTGCAGTCCGGAATAATAGCTGAAATCCTCGAAAACGAATCGGTAGCGCCCCATTTGTACTGCCTGGCCGGGGGCCATCAGCGCCATATCTACCACCCGCCCCGATTGCAGCAGGCTCAAGCCTAGATAAGGATTGTTGGGCAAGGTGGTTTGACTGAAGGCTCCGTACTGGTCCTCGGCGTAATCGGGCAGGAAAACCACCTTGATGGCTTCCTCGCCACTGGTCCCCAACAGGATCGACTCCCGGTCCTTCATGTATACTACCTGGCTGGACCCATCGATGTCTGCCTGAATCCTTAGCATCCAGCCCCAGTTGCTCTGGTAGATCTTCAGATTCCCGGCCCGCAGGGGATTATTGACATTGATATTCAGGTGGTAATCCTGCTGCTCAA
>JAQVXF010000167.1 GCA_028709355.1 Syntrophomonas sp. | reverse complement strand
TTCCGGCTGTTGTTTACTGCTGGCTAGGATCGCCATCGGATATACTATCGGTTTGCTGCTGCCAGGCGGAGCGGCGGCCACGATCTTGACTGTGCTCTTGGTGGCGGCATCGGTGCGGTAAACCAAGCCGGCATCTACATTGCCGGTCTCCACGTAGGTGAGCACCGCCCGTACATCCTTGGCCTGAACCAGCTTGGATTGCAGCTTGTCCCACAGTCCCATGGAGATCAGGGTATCTTTGGCATATTGACCAGCCGGCACCGATTCCGGGGTGCCGATGGCGATCTTACCGATTGCGGCACCGGTCAAACCGTCAAAACCAGTGAGACCGCTGTCCTTAGGGCCGATCAGGACCAGTTCGTTACCCAGCAGGTTTTGCCGGGAAGCAGCGATAATAAGCTGTTTGGCAGCCAGGTTATCCATTTGGCTTTTTGCGGCCGAGATAAAAAGGTCGGCTGGAGCTCCCTCTTCGATCTGTTTCTGTAAAGTCCCCGAAGCGGCAAAATTATAGGTGATGGTAACGTTGGGATGTGCGGCCGTGTAGACCTTGGATAACTCTTTGCTCACATCGGTAAGGCTGGCCGCGGCGGCTACCGTCAGGTTGACCGGTTGGGCCTGCTGATCAGTCCGGCTGGCCTCTTTACTGCAACCAGCGGCAGAAACCAGCAGACAAAAGATCAATCCCCATAGCATCAACTGCTTTTTCACTATGTATCTCCCCTCCTAATCTGATCTTGTTGAACCTGTCCTATCCCCCCTTCTGATTACAGTAACCTGAGCCATCTGTCCCCTACCCGTAGGTAATCTCCGGCTTGAGATTATAATACCGTACATAAACACATATGGCTGGTTTCAACGTCGATTCTTACAATGCATAACATGACATAAATGTTAATAAAATAACTCAAGTAAATTATGACAGTATTCTAGTCTATGTTAGAATTATGGTCAAGAACTTTAGGAGGATAAATACATGGACGATAAATCTTTGACCCCCGAAGAGGTTGCCGGCCAGTTGCAGATAACCAAGAACACGGTCTATGAGATGATAAAAAGGGGCGAGTTACCCGCCTACCGGATTGGGCGCAAACTGCGGATCGACCCCCGCGATGTCCAACAATTCCGCCAGCAGGGCAAATCCTTCGAAATTGCCCGGACGGGGCAGCTGTCGGCCGGCATGGACCCGGTACCGACCCGGTTCAGCCCCATCGAAAAAATGGCAGGCTCGAGCCCTGCCGAAATAATCATCTGCGGCCATGATATTATCCTGGACATTCTGGCCCAGCACCTGGAGCGTCGTCTGCAGCCCTTGCGGGTGTTTCGGTACAAGGTGGGCAGTTTCAGCGGCCTATCTGCCCTTTACCAGGGGCAAGCAGATATGGCTGCCACCCATCTTTGGGATGGAGACAGCGGTCGCTACAACTTGCCCTATGTCCGTTACCTGTTGCCGGGCATCCCGGTGACCATCATCCACCTGGCCCAACGCATGGAGGGCTTCGACGTACAAGCCGGCAATCCCAAGCAGATCCAAGACTGGACCGATCTGGCCCGGCCTGATGTCCGCATCTGCAATCGGGAGACCGGTTGTGGGACCCGGATCCTGCTGGATGAGCAATTAAGGCAGCTGCAGATAGACAGCCAGCAAATCCAAGGTTACGAGCGGGAGGAATCATCCCATCTGGCCGTGGCCAGCGTAGTAGCTAGAGGTGAAGCCGATGCAGCGCTGGGAATCGAGAAGGCCTCTCTGCAGGTAAGAGGTATTGATTTCATCCCGCTGCAGAAAGAACGCTACGAGATGGTGGTCAAGAATGACATGTTGGGCCGTCCCGAATTTCAGGCGATGATGGATATCCTGCGCTCGACTCAGTTCCGCGCTGATATCCAGGGTTTGGGTGATTATGATCTGAGTGAGACCGGAAGGATAATGACCGGGATATAAGGCGGTAAGATCAGGAACCAGGTTAATGATCACCAGGCATAATAGAAGGAGTGAGGCCAGCTGAGTTGAGCTTTCTTATAGATGCATTTAATGAACAGTCACGATGTTGTCGGCCAGGATTTATGCCCAACGGTATGACCGGGTGAGCCGGCTAAAACTACAAGCTTTCCGGTACGCAAGCGTAGCGGGCGATTTCGTTGACATAGACGATCTGCATCTTGATGCCATACAGTTCGCTCAAGCGCTGCTGCTGCAGAATTTCTCCTACCGGGCCGGTCTCCATGTGCCCGTTCCGGGACAAAACTCCGGCACGCCCCCCCAGCAATATGGGGTGATCGGGATTGTGGGTGGTCATGATAACCGCATAACCTTCACCGGATAGACGTTTGATGAGCCTCAACACCCGCAGTTGATTGCCATAATCGAGAGCCGAGGTAGGCTCATCGAAAAGTATAAGCTCGGGTTGCTGTACGATGGCCCTGGCAATGGACACCAGCTGCCGCTCTCCCCCGCTGATCTGGGTCACCGCCTTGTGGGCGAAATGGGTCAGGTTCATCAGGGCCATGGTATCATCAGCCAGTCGATAGTCCTGCTGAGAAGGTTTGCTGAACATCCCCAGATGGGGCGCCCGTCCCATGACGATGAATTCCCGCACCGAAAATCCATAAGCGACCTGGTAGCTTTGGGGCAGATAGGCAATCCTCTGGGCTATCTGGTTAGGGGCCAGACGGTCGATATCCTGACCGTCGAGGATGATCTTGCCCCTCTTCAGGCTATAGACGTTGGCGATACAGTTGAGCAGGGTGGATTTACCTGAGCCGTTAGGGCCCAGGATGGTGAACAGATCTCCTTTCTCCACCGTGAAATTGACTTTATCAAAGATCAGGCGCTGGTCCTCGAAGGCGAAGCAAGCATTGCGGATATCCAGTAAAGTCCCCAACCTATATAGCCCCCCTTTGCTTGACCAGAATCCAGGCGAAAAAGGGTGCCCCGATAAATCCGGTCAGGATACCCAGGGGCAGTTCTCCCCCGGTCAAAGTCCGGGCCACGGTGTCGATTATTATCAGAAAACCGGCACTCATCAAGGTGGCAGTCGGCAGCAAGCGGACATTATCATGGCCGACGATCATCCTGGCCACATGGGGCATTATCAATCCGATCCATCCTACTGTGCCGCTCAGACAGACTGCGCAGGCCGTCAGCAGAGTGGAGCATATAATGGCCACTCCTCTTTCCAGGCGCAAATTAACCCCTAGGGTGCGAGCTTGTTCATCTCCGAGGGACAACAAGTTAATGCGCCAGCGCATGGCTATCAGTATCGCTCCAGTTATGAGCATGATGGGCGCGGTAGCCAACAAGGTCTCATAGGTGACCTTGGCGATGCTGCCTAGCTGCCAATAAACCATGTCAGCCAGCTCGGTCTCGGTGTCAGCGATATATTTCATCAGGCCCAGGATGGCCATCATGAATCCGCCCACGATGACCCCGGACAAGACAAGGGCGATGGTCGATTTACGCCGCATCAGAGCCGGGATGGTTATAGTCATCGACACCGCCACTATTCCCCCCAAGAAGGCAAACAACTGTATTTCGGCATTGCTCATTCCGAGAAGGATGGCCCCAGCTGCTCCCACACAAGCCCCGGAGGAGACCCCCAGGATATCGGGCGAAACCAAAGGGTTCTCGAACATCCCCTGGTAAGTGGCCCCGGCCAGAGAAAGAGCACCGCCCACCAATATGGCGGCCAGCACCCTTGGCAGGCGCAGGTTGAGAACTACATCCTGCATGGTTTTGGTCCAAGTAGGC